>JBAZBZ010000008.1:0-105558 GCA_041671145.1 Bacteroidales bacterium
TTATTTATTGGTTAAAATTAATCTGATTAGTTGATACACTTTTTAAATAAATGCAAATGCTCAAAGCCAAATTTTCACACCTCTTACTTATCTTCTGTTTTTCAAAATTTATAAATTAATAAAATCTTAATGTCATTTTAATTTAATCTTAACTGGCACTATAAAGATAAACAATATTTTTATTTATTGTTTAATTTCTCAATTGTCGGAATTTTCGTATTGAAGCAAAAACATTTGAAAATTAATCAGTAAGAAATAATATGATAAACAACCATTGTCGGGGACGGTGGGTTTTGAATAAAAGTAAAAACTAAAAATATGAAACGTACAGCAAAAGCACACTGGTCAGGCAACCTAAAAGAAGGTAATGGTAAACTAACCACTCAAAGTGGTGTTTTAAAAAATACAAGCTACAGTTTCAAAACTCGTTTTGAAAACGAAATTGGAACTAACCCTGAAGAACTACTTGCAGTATCTCATGCAGGATGTTTCACAATGTCTGTTAGCGCAATTTTAACTGAAAAAGGATTGAACCCAACATCTTTAGATACCGAAGCAACAGTAACTATGGAAGGTTTAACTATAACTGGTGTTCATTTATCTATCAAAGGTTCCGTAATTGGTGTTAATGAAGAAGAGTTTAAAGCTATTACAAAGGAAGCGGAAAAGAATTGCCCGATATCAAAAACATTGAAAATTCCTATAAGTTCCGAAGCCCATATTGTCTCTTGAATTTTTATATGATAACAAATATAAAAAAATAACATATCCATATAGATTAATTTTGTGAATTCGATAAAAATTATAATTTTTGTAAAGTATAATTAATACTAACAAATAAATATATGGATTTCATCAACTATTATAAAATATTAGGAATAGATAAAACGGCAACCCAAGCTGACATCAAAAATGCTTACCGAAAATTAGCCAGAAAATACCATCCCGATTTGAATCCTAATAATAAAGATGCTAAAAAGAATTTTCAGCAAATAAATGAAGCAAATGAAGTATTGAGCGACCCCGAAAAACGCAAGAAATATGACCAATATGGAAAGGATTGGAAACATGCCGAAGAATTTGAAAAGGCAAAACATTATCAGGAGCCATCGTCAAAATCGCATGGAGCATGGCATTCCGAAGTGCAATCCGAAGGTGATTTTTCCGATTTTTTTGAATCAATGTTTGGTGGGGCAGCAAGCTATGGTAGAAGCAGGCAAATGAAATACAGAGGAGAAGATTACAATGCCGAACTTCATCTCGAACTCATTGATGCATACAAAACTCACAAACAAACTTTAACGGTAAATGGGAAAAACATAAGAATTACTATACCTGCCGGAATTGAAAATGGACAAACAATTAAAATAGCTGAGCATGGTGGACCAGGAATAAATGGCGGACCTAACGGCGATTTGTATATTACATTTTCAGTAGCAAATCATTCCAAATTTAAACGTTTGGGAAATAATTTATATACAACTACAGATTTAGATTTATATACAGCTGTGTTAGGTGGTGAAATCACAATTGAAGCCTTAAGCGGCAAGGTAAAGCTAAAAGTAAAGCCCGAAACACAAAATGAAAGTAAAATAAAATTAAAAGGTAAAGGTTTTCCTGTTTATAAAAGCGAAGGACATTTTGGAGATTTATATATAACATATTCAATTAAAATACCAACAAATTTAACGGAAAGACAAAAAGCATTATTCACCGAATTGTCTAAATTGTAATTTTGAACTTAACACTGTCAGGGTTTTGTAAATAACAGATACGAAAAATAATACATTTAAACATCTATTTTGGGACACCCCTGACAAGGTTTTGAGCTTTGAGCATGAGTTCAATTTTTAAAAATAAAGCAATGCAAACAAAAAAATTAATAGCCGTAAATGAATTCTGCATAAATCATAACATTGAGATTTCATTTATCAATTCATTACAACAAACCGGATTGATAGAAATTACCACAATTAAAGAAACAGGGTTTATTGATGCAGAGCAGCTTCAACAATTAGAGAAAATTATTCGCTTCTATTACGAATTGGATATTAATCTGGAAGGCATTGAAACTATCACTCATTTATTACATCGAATAAATTCTATGCAGGATGAAATTACCCTACTCAAAAACCGTCTCCGTCTTTATGAAATAAATGAATAATATCTGAACTATTCATTTACCTTTATTTATAGCATTTTTTCTACAAAGCTATTGGTAGCTGCAAAACTTTTAAATCAGATAAACTGATTTTCCAAAAGCAACTAATTCGAAAATCAAAATTCAGAAAATCATAAAATTTAATTCCTTTTAGGGCAGTTACAAAAACAATTTTTTATAAAAAGGTTAAGTTTTAAACTTAATGTGTGAATGATGTAACTCTTTTCTGAAATTGTGTAACACTTTCCTGAATTAATGAACTCATCTTTGTACTGCGAATTCCAATACTTTGTATAAATTCTAATTAATAAAATTTTAATGTCATTTTAATTCAGTCTTAACTAATGCTAACATAATAAAAAATATTTTTACCACACTAAAGTTTAATTAAAACAAAAAATATTTAGTATCTCTTTTTATAAACAATTCAAAAACAAAAATTATGAGTTCAGGAAAAGTGTTATTAGGCGTATTAGCTGGTGTCGCTGCCGGTGCATTGCTGGGAGTTTTATTTGCCCCCGAAAAAGGTTCGGAAACCCGAAAAAAAATATCTAAAAAAGGAGAGGACTATGCGGATGCATTAAAAGAAAAATTCGATGAATTTCTTGAAGGTATTTCCGAAAAATATGAAAAGGTAAAAGAAGAAGTTTCCGACTTTGCTCAACACACACAATGCAAATCATCAGAAGTTAAATAAGATAAAAAACTGCCGTAGGTTAAAATTTTATAAAACCGAAGCTATGGATGACAATGCAAAGTTAGTTGAAACACTGCTGGAAAGAGCTGCCGAATATGTTAAATCAAGCTATGAGTTAGTAAAGCTCAAAGTTACTGACAAAACATCGGATGTTGCTTCCACATTCATAACTCATTCTATTATCTTTGTTTTAGTTATGTCGTTCTTGCTTTTTTTCAATTTGGGATTAGCATTTTGGCTCGGTGAAATTCTTGGTGAAATCTATTTCGGCTTTTTTGTGGTAGCTGCTTTTTATGGCATTATAGCAATTTTTCTACATTTCTTTATGTTCAAACGGATTAAAAAACTTATTTGCAATTATATTATTAAAAATTTGCTAAAATAAAATTATATGCAAGAAATAACAACCATTTCCGGGCTTAAAAATGCAATTCAGTTATTAGAAGTTGAGCAAGCTGCTAATGAGCATCTATTGAAAGAACAATTCCACCATACCTACGAGAGTTTAAAACCCGTTAATATTCTAAAAAGTACTTTGCATGATATTGCATCATCGCCGTATTTGATTAATAATATTTTAGGCACTACCACAGGATTAGCTACGGGTTATCTTACAAAAAAAATAGCTGTGGGTTCATCAAAAAATATTTTTAGAAAGCTTATCGGCTCTGTTTTGCAGTTTGGTGTTACAAACGTTGTTGCGCAACATCCTGACACTATTAAATCAATTGCTCAATTTATTTTTCAAAATATTTTCAATAAAAAAGAAACAAATTCTAAAAGTTGTGATATATAAAGAATTAAAATTACCATTTTATATAAAGGCAACCATTTTTCTGGTTGGTTTATTTGCCCTGGTTACGATGTTGTATATCGCTCAAAGAATTATTATCCCTATTATTTTCGCAGTTATTATAGCAATTGTATTGCATCCTGTCGTAAATTTTTTTTTAAGAAAAAAAATAAACAGAGTATTAGCTATTGTTCTTACATTATTTCTTGCTTTTTCAGTAATTTCTGCTTTTGTTATTCTTTTATTTTCGCAAGCAATAAGATTTAGCGAATCATTGCCGATGCTGGTTGATAAATTTACGGTAATACTCAACCAAGCCATTACTTGGGTTTCGGGTTTTTTCGATATAAATCCCCAAAATATCCATGACTGGATTACAAAAACCAAAGGTGAACTTATAAATACCGGCAGCGATGCAATAGGGCAAGCACTCGTTACTGTTGGCAACGGAATAGTAATATTGTTTTTATTTCCCATTTATATCTTTTTAATATTATTTTATCAACCTCTTTTGATTGAGTTCATACGCCGAATCTTTGGTATAAGTAACAAGAAGTACGTAAATGAAATAATTACTCAAACCAAAACACTTATTCAACGCTATATAAGAGGATTACTTTATGAAGCTGCAATCGTAGCAACTTTATATTCTGCGGGCTTGCTGATTATTGGTATTGACTACGCCATCCTGCTTGGACTTATTGCTGCATTGCTCAATATAATTCCATACATTGGAGGTGTTATAGCAGCATCCTTATTTATGATTGTTGCAATAACTACAAAAAATTCTGCCTCATATCCACTCATGGTTTTGGCACTCTATATAACCATACATTTAATAGATAATAATTTTATCATTCCAAAAGTAGTAGCTTCAAAAGTCAAATTAAATGCATTAATATCTATAATCGTTATCATTACTGCAAGTGCATTGTTTGGCATTCCCGGCATGATTATTTGCATTCCCGTTACAGGAATTGTAAAACTCATTTTCGACCATATAGAACCTTTGAAACCATGGGGATTTTTATTAGGCAACACAATGCCTCCGTTATTGAAAATTAAACCAATTCGCCTGAGGCGGATAAAACATAAATCTCTCGAATTATATAGTAAAAATTAATAAAATTATAAACTTATTTTATTCGTAAATTATTTTGGTAATTGCCACGACCTTTAGGTCGTGGAGAAGAAATAAAATAGTAACATGGCTTTAGCCAAAAACAAATTTAAATATGACTTATACCAAAGTGTTGATACATTATATATGGTCAACTAAAAATCGAGGGCATTTAATTAATGATGAATTGAACTATTTTGGCTAAAGCCAATATTAACTTTATTAAACAATCCACGACCTAAAGGTCGTGGCAACCAATTTAATAGTTACAGAACTGTTATTTTATTATTTTTACCCACATAAATCGTTATAGAACCATTATTTTTAATTTTTATTTGTGAATATTTCTTTGTACCTTGCGGATAATATTTTATTTTTTGCATGTAATCCTATCGAGTGAAGTGGCTGAATAGTTATGGGGGAATAGAACTCTCCGTCCCAAACAGCGAGAAATTTTACCTGAAAAACATTATACCAATTTTTAAATAAATAAAAAAATATTCTACATGATGGAAGTAAAAAAAGAAGGCATTTTACTGAATAAAACCAATCTTGAATTCGAAAACGAAGGTGTACTAAATCCCGCAGTAATACGTGAGGGTGACAATGTTCATATTTTTTACCGCGCAGTGCGAAAAGGAAATTATTCCACTATCGGTTATTGTAAGCTTGATGGTCCGCTCAAGATTGTAGAACGAAGCGATAAACCTGTAATTATTTCCGAATTTGAGTATGAATCGCACGGTGTTGAAGATGCCCGCATTGTAAAAATTGATGACTTGTACTATCTCACATATACAGCTTACGATGGAATTAATGCACAGGGAGCATTAGCTGTTTCAACTGATTTGAAGAATTTTGAAAAACGCGGAATAATTGTACCTCCCGTTACTTATGTCGAATTCTTGTATCTTCTCGAATCGGCAGAAAGAGTAAATAAAAAATATTATCTAAATCATAAGTTTTATTATAGGGAAGAAAATATTGGAAAGAAAATATTGTTGTGGGACAAAAATGTTATTTTTTTTCCCAGAAGAATAAACGGCAAATTATATTTTCTTCACCGTATCAGACCGGGCATTCAGATTGCAGCTATAAATGACTTACAAGAACTCACTAAAGAATTCTGGAGAAACTATTGCATGAATCTGAAAAAAAATATTTTGATGGACCCTTTGTGCAAGCATGAATCAAAATACATTGGCGGAGGTTGCCCCCCGATTGAAACAGAACACGGATGGTTATTAATTTATCACGGCGTGGAAAAAACTCCCAATGGAAATGTGTATTCGGCTTGTGCAGCTTTGCTGAAACTTGATGAGCCATCAAAAGTAATAGCCCGTTTGCCTTACGCATTATTTTCACCGGAACGCGAATGGGAATTAAACGGAGAAGTCAACAATGTGGTATTCCCAACCGGAACAGCCCTGTTTGGAGATACTCTTTATATATATTATGGTGCAGCCGACGAACAAATTGCCTGTGCTTCCTTAAGTTTGTCGGCATTAGTTAATGAACTATCAACTTACACGTGTTTAGCACGAAAAAATACAGTTAAAAATTAACATTAGTTTGCAAGAAAGCGCTGACAGTGTTAAAGCTGAATATTTAAAAGTTTTCATTCAAGCACTAATTAAATTTTAATTGTTTTTTAACAACGTTTTAATAAGCTTACTTTTTATATTAAATACTTTTGAACACTCAAAAACTTTCATATTTTTTTAATAAAAAACAATGCCATATTTAATTTTATAAATGAAAAATATGTAAAGAAATAAATTATGTTAAATCTAAATTACTTTATCTCTCAAACAAATGAAAAATAAAAATGTTTTTAATTCCTATGATACTACTCAGTTAAATGATATTATTTTTGGAACAATAAAAAATGATGTAATTACAAATAACAGAATTCGTCATTCGCACCATATTCAGGATAACCAGTTGCCTGAAATTCTATTCATAACCTCATACCCGCCAAGGGAATGTGGCATAGCAACTTACTCACAGGATTTGATAAATGCAATTGACAACAAATTCAAACATTCATTTTCAATAAAGGTTTGCGCCCTCGAAACAAAAGATGAAAAATATCAATACGATGATAAAGTAAGTTATGTGATGGACACTTCGAATTCAGTAGAGTATCCGAAGTTAGCAGACAAAATCAATCAAAACGAAAATATTAAAATTATTGTAATACAGCACGAGTTTGGTTTCTTTCAGCTATCCGGTGGAAATGATTTTCTTCAATTTTTAAATCAACTCACAAAACCTATAATTCTTGTTTTCCACACTGTCCTGCCACGTCCTGATGAACGTTTTAAAGAAATGGTAAAGGGTTTGGTGGCAGCTTGTAAATCTGTTATTGTAATGACAAATACTTCCAAAGGAGTGTTGGAGCAGGATTATGGAATACCTCCGGAAAAAATAGAAGTAATTGCACATGGCACTCATTTAGTTTCAAATAACGACAAGACTTTTCTCAAAGAAAAATATGGATTGAAAGGACATAAAGTACTTTCAACATTTGGATTGCTAAGTTCAGGTAAAGGTATTGAAACCACATTAGATGCATTACCTGCTATTGTTAAAACAAATCCGGAGGTAATTTTTCTGGCAATTGGTAAAACTCATCCGGGAGTAGTAAAATCGGAAGGAGAAAAATACAGGCAAATGCTCGAAGAAAAAGTTATTTCTTTAAATATTGAAAAGCATGTAAAGTTTATCAATCAATATTTAGACCTGCCGGTTTTATTGGAATATCTGCGTATGACCGACATTTACCTATTTACTTCCAAAGACCCTAATCAGGCTGTGAGCGGTACTTTTTCGTATGCAATGAGTTGTGGCTGTCCTATTATTTCAACCCCGATAGCACAAGCACGCGAAATGCTTGATGAACATACAGGAATTGTTATCGATTTTCAACATTCACAGCAGTTAGCTGATGGAGTTATGCGATTACTTAAAAATGAATCTTTACGAAAAGACATAAGTTTAAATACTTTGCACAAAATAGCTCCTACAGCATGGGAAAATTCGGCTATTGCACACGGATTGCTTTTTGAAAAAACGCTGGAACATAAATTCTCATTACAATACAGCACACCGGCTATAAATCTTAATCACATAAAACAACTTACTACTAATTTTGGAATGATACAATTTTCGAAAATCAACCATCCCGATATTAGCTCGGGATATACACTTGATGATAATGCACGGGCTTTGGTGGCAATGTGCATGCACTACGAATTAACACAGGAAAAGTCGGATTTAACTCTCATGAACAATTATCTTAACTTCATTAAGCACTGCATTCAGCCAGATGGCGCTTTCTTAAATTATGTGGATAAAGACGAACAATTTACTAATCAAAATAGCCAAACAAATTTAGAAGATGCTAATGGCAGAGCGATTTGGGCATTGGGTTATTTAATTTCCAAAAAACATTTAATCCCTTTGGAAATGACTGAAATTGCGGAGGAATTGATAAAAAAATCAGTACAACATACTGCAAAAATGTTCTCATCACGGGCTATGGCTTTCAACATTAAAGGGTTGTATTACTATAACCGCGAATTTAATTTGCCTTCAATTACAGGGCTTATAGAAATTCTTGCCGACAGACTTGCCGCTATGTACGAACATGAATCGGAAAATAACTGGAACTGGTTTGAGAGCTACCTTACTTATGCTAATAGCATATTGCCCGAAGCAATGCTTTTTGCATGGTTATCTGTTAAAAAATTCAGTTATTTGAATATCGCAAAAAAATCATTTGACTTTTTGCTGTCACAAACTTTTAATAAAAACGAAATAAAAGTTATCTCTAATAAAAGTTGGCTTTCTAAGGGAGGAGAACGCGAATATTTTGGCGAGCAACCTATTGATGTCTCTTATACAATCATGGCTTTACATTCATTTTACAAAAGATTTAAAGATGAAGAATATTTGAATAAGCTTAAAATAGCTTTCAATTGGTTTTCGGGTAATAACCATTTGCACCGTATAATTTACAATCCATGCACAGGTGGGTGTTATGATGGTTTGGAAGAATATCAGGTAAATCTCAATCAGGGCGCAGAGTCAACGGTAAGTTATCTGATGGCTAGATTAACCATTGAGAAATATAAAAATTCAGCTAATCCAATCAAACCTCAGTTACATAGTTATAAAAGGATATATACAAAACAAAGAAAAAGTTTTTATTCAAGCGAAGTTAAAGTATAATTTAGTGTTCGAGAAACTTTTTAGCGAATCACCCTTAGTAATATTTCTGTCTTAAAAACCATAAGTCGCAGAAAGAAAAGTTGAGAGCTGCTTTTACATAAGATTCTTTTATGAGGTTGTTGCTTATTGTACCTCTTTGTCCTATTTCAAAACCTAAATTTATGAGTGAATTTGTTTTTCGCAGAGGTAAATCAAATCCAAAAGTAATTCCATACTCATTTAATTTCGTGTTTTTCAATTGCAGATAAGTGTTTGCAAATCGAAACCCGAGTTTATAATGTATTTTTTGAAAATATCCTTTAATTGAATTCGCATTAGGTATGTATTGAGTACCAAGACAAATTTGGATACTGTTGATTAAAGAATCGCTTTGTCCGAAATACCTGTATGCCGACCAGTTCTGAATTGCAAAATCCCCGCCGACAAGAAATTTTTCACTTTTACTAAGAACAAAACCAATTCCATAACTTGAAGGAAAAGCAATTTTACCTTTAATACCGGAAACATTTATTATAGTATCTCTTGTATATGAATAGCCACTTTTATTTATAAAATTTGTGGATAACGTATCAATTTTAGCTCTTACATTTTTTGTGTTATTATAAACAAAACCAATTGTAAGCGACCAATCTTTTTTTAGTTTTATCTGATATTGCAGCCCAAAATCGAAATTAAAATCTCCGGCATTTGTGGAATTTACAATTTTATAATTATAAATATTACTTATGTCAATAAAAGTAACAGTGCGGATAAAATTCAATGTACCGAATAAATATGAAGCATTAAATCCTGCCGAAAGATTTTTTAAAATCTTAAAGGAATTTCCTATATAAAATTTATTAATACCTCCGCTTCCATTATAAAAATATTGAACATTGCCGATACTATCAATGTATTCGTTACTTGAAATTTTATATGCCACATTGCTGTACGGAACCAAACCAATGCTACCCGACCACCAGCGTGTAATCGGAAAACCAAAAAGCAAACTTGAAAAAGTAGTATTATTTGTTTGCTGCGACAAGGTATCAGTTCGAAGTTTACAGTATGTATTAATTACACCGACATTAAAAACTATTGAGGAAGTGTCGAAAGAAGTATATGATGCAGGGTTCGAAAAATTAACAGTATTTGAACTTCTAAGACCGTAACTTAAACCGCCCATTGAAATATTTTTAGAAGTACGATTATAAAGTATATCACCGATGCCATATCTGGAATAAGGTGAATTGACACCACTATTTTGTGAAACTGCAGAAAAACCGGCAGCCACAAAATAAAAAATTATCGGAAAAATTTTCTTTATCATTTATTAAATCTAAGTATTATATTCAAGCCCTTCAAAACAAGATTTGGTTCAGCAAAGATGCTATTTTTTATTCTATTATCAAAAATAATAATATCTCCTCCTGTAAGAATTATTTTTAAATCCCTGAATTTCATTTTGTATTTTTCAATTATGCCATCAACTTCAGCTTTAATTCCATTGAATACTCCTGTTAAAATAGAAGTTTCTGTTGTGTCTCCGAGCAAATTATTTATTTCTTTTCGCTTTACCAACGGTAGTTGAGCGGTAAAATTGTGCAGCGCTTTTAAACGCATATCAAACCCCGGAGAAATATTTCCTCCCAGATATTCATTTTTACTGTTTATTAAATCATATTTAATACAAGTACCAATATCAATTACCAGAATATTTTTTTTCGGAAAAATAAAATTAGCGCCTACTACACTTGCTATCCTGTCTTTGCCGAGTGTTTCGGGAGTTTTATATAAATTTTTTACGGGAAGTTTTGTTTTAGTTTCAAGTTTGATTATTTTATTTCTTTTTATAAATGATTTTATAAAAATTTCTGATTCCCCAACAACACTTGAAATAATGATGTTTTTAATGTTTTTTTTAAAAATATATTTTTTAATATTTTTAAATTTATTTCTTTCAAAAATTTTTACTTCAAGCAGTTCGTTCTCATTAAAAAAACCAAGTTTTATACAGGTATTTCCGAAATCAATTGCAAGATTCATAATATTGCTTTAAAATATTTTAATTTTATATTATAAACGGTTAAAAATTTAGTTTTTACTGAAATAAAATTGTTTTATTGTTCAATTGTTATAAATCAACCATTGACAAATGACTATTTTCATCAAAGATAGACAAGTTTTTTAAGTACTTAAATTCTCATAGAAAAAATATTTTAAAGTTAAAAATAAATTGTATATTTGCATTCTTTATTATGGAGGCGTCGTAGCTCAGTTGGTAGAGCAGCGGACTGAAAATCCGTGTGTCACTGGTTCAACTCCAGTCGATGCCACAAAATAAAACACGAAAAGAGTTGAAAATGTTGAGTTTTTAGCTCTTTTCTGTTTTAGTTGCATAAACATTTTAGATTTTGCTATAAGATTTTTCTCACATCATCAATGTCTCGAATCATGAGCTGCACATTGATATTACTACTATTACCGAAATTCTGCAAGCCGGAGCATCGGGTTATATTTTAAAAAATACCGGCAAAACATAATTATTAGAAGCCATTCAAAAAGTTATTAATAATGAAACCTATTACAGCACCGAAGTTTCAGATACATTAATAAACAGCTATATTAAAAATGAAAAATTGACTGACGCTGATATTATTGAATTAACTGCCCGCGAAAATGAAATACTTCAACTAATCGCTAAAGAATATTCCAACCAAAGCATTGCCGAAAAATTATTTATAAGCGAACGAACCGTTGAAACCCACCGAAAAAATATTTTCCGGAAAACTAATACCAAAAGCATTGTAGGTCTTATTAAATATGCCTACGAACATAAACTGATATAATCCTTAGAATAAGTGAACATTCGAATTTCTTATGTGCTCGGTTTTGTTATAAAATCCAAATAATTGTCATGTGTAATAACAGAATAATTGCTTTCAGGATAAGATTCTTTCCATGCACTTGGAACTTTCACTTTTTTAATGTTCTTCCATTTAATCTCATAAGCAAATAAATTTCCTTCCCTTTCTTCTATCCAGTCAATTTCTTGTTGATAATAGGTACGCCAAAAATAATTATTTGCAATCATCCCCGTGTAATGCTGAAATTTAATTCTCTCCGACAATAAATAATTTTCCCATAATTCTCCTATATCATTCCGTGTTGAAATAGGATTAAAATTGGCTATTAAAGTATTTCTTATTCCATTGTCATAAAAATACCATTTGTTCATTTTGGTTATCTCCTTTCGCATGTTTCGGCTAAACCCCGATACTTTATATATAACAAAAACTTTAGCTAATAAATCCAAATATTTTTCTACTGTGTTCCTGCTCATTTCTAACTGTCTTCCTAATTCATCTAATGATACCTCTTTGCCAATCTGAAAAGCAATCAGACGAAGCAGGTTTATCATCTTTGAAGAGTTTTTTGTTCCATCATGCTCCAGAATATCTTTTAATAAATATGAATTTACCAACTCTTTTAAATATGCTGCCTTTTCTTCATTATTTATATATTGTATTAATTCCGGGTAGCTTCCATATATCAATCGTTCTTCTAACAATGACCTCGTTTGAACAAGATTTTCCTCTTGTGAATATTCCATCTGCGATAACGGGTAAAGATTAAATGTTATTTTTCTTCCGGTTAATGGTTCTCCCAACTGATTAGATAAATCAAACATTGATGAACCTGTTGCTATAATCTTTATGCTTTTTATTTTATCAACCATTAACTTTAATATTAACCCTATATCCGGAATTTTTTGAGCTTCATCTATTATCAGTATTTTGTATTTTCCTGTAAGTCGCTTATAGTTTTCTACAGTACGTAGTTTTAGAATTTCAACGGTTGAGCTATCTTCTCCATTAAGCTCAAGAAACGATTCTCTGATATCTTCTTTTTCTAAATGTTCTATAAAGGAAGTTTTACCAACCCTTCGGGCACCGAGCAATAACATTACTTTATTAGGGAGCATTTTTTTTAGAAAAGCTTTTCTGATAGCTCTTTTTATATATTTTGCCATAAAAATTATTTAATGGGTCAAATTTAATATAAATTTATAAATAATGAAGCAATTTGCCTGAATTTCTTCATTCAATTGAACGAATTTACCCGAATTCGTTCAAATTACTTGCTTAATATAACCACCCTGCATGGAACAAATTTAATTATTTTTATCACAGAATCTGTGGCTTACTTCAATACCAAATTAACAATACTTTTACCTTTCTCTTTTCCTGTAATCTTTTCGAGTATTTTTAACACTTGCGGAATAACCATTTGTTTTTCGTCATTATAAATAACAAAGTCGGAAAGTTTTACTTTTTTTTCATCATCAATCTGACTTTTTATTCTTTGTAAAATATTTTCTTTTGTGGCATTATCGCGTTTCATAATTCTTCTGATACGAAGTGCTCGAGGAGCATGAACAGTTATAACATAATCGAGTTTTTTATTTATTTTGCTTTCGAAAATAATTGCTGCATCAAGAATAACATAATTTGTTTTTTGCTTTTCTGCCCATTTAAAAAAAACATCAAATAAAAACGGATGTACTATTGAGTTCAGTTTAACGAGCTTTTCCTTTTTGTTGAATGCAATTTCTGCAATATATTTTTGATTTAATTTATTTTTTTTGTCGAATGCTTTTGTTCCAAATTCTTTTTTTAGTAATGCTTTCAGAATTTTCTTCGTGTTCATTATTTTTTTTGCTTCAACGTCGGCATTGAAAACAGGAATTCCAAGACATTTAAAAATATCGCAAACTATTGTCTTTCCGCAACCAATACCTCCTGTAACTCCAACTTTCATCATAAAACGAATATTTTATTTTTCAAATTTATTGTTTTTTAAGTTCAAACATTAAAATTCAACAAAATTTATTTTTTCGGTAAACTTTGTATCTGATTATTTTGTCTATGTTGTAAAAAAATACATTGAAAATTATTTTAAAACTCTGATTTTATTTGTATGTTTTTAATCTGTAAATCTGTGGCAAATTTGATTTATTTTTTCTTCAGTCGTTAAATTTCCATTGAGCCAGTCGATTTTAATTCCATTTTTCTCCATCCGTCTAAACCACGTCATTTGCCGCTTTGCGAACTGATGTATTGCAATGTTCAATTTTTCAAACATTTCATTATAAGTAATTTCGTCGGAAATATATTGTGTGATAAATTTATATTCCAATCCATAATATTTGAGCTTGTCAGCCGAAACGCCTTTATTAATAAGATTTTTTACCTCATCAACCATTCCCGATTCAAGTCGTTTTTTTAATCTTTCGGTAATTCTTTTTTTAATAAGAGCTCTTTCAAAATAAATTCCAAAAACATCTGATTCGATTTTTTGAAATTCGGTTTTATTAGTTTGAATAGAATTGTAGTGTGCTATTTCTATTGCTCTTATTAATCTTTCGCGTGAAGATGTATCGGTAGTATTATGCAAACTTCGATATTCGGAAAGTATTTTAATCAGTTCATCATTTGTTTTTGCATTTAATTTTTCTCTGAGTTTATCATCAGTAGGAGCATCAATTAATTTATATCCTTTCAAAACAGCTTCCAAGTATAAGCCCGAACCACCGCAAAATATAGGTTGTTTATTTTTAAAAATAATTTCTTTATAAACTTTATTAAAATCATTCAGATATTCGTAAACATTGTATTCATAACCGGCTTCAACAATATCAATAAGATGGTAAGGAATTATTTTCCCGTCAACATTAAAATCGTTTAAATCTTTTCCTGTGCCTATATCCATTCCGCGATACACCTGACGTGAATCTGCACTTATAACTTCACCATTAATTTGTAAAGCAAGATTTGCAGCGAGAGAAGTTTTGCCTGTCGCCGTAGGACCGAGGATGGTAATTAGTTTGTGGTTTGTAGTTTGTGGTTTGTAGTTATTCATTTTTTAGTTGTCGGTTGCCAGTTGTCAGAGTAGTTTTTTAATGACCAATGACTTTATACTTGCATACTGCCAACTGCCGCTGCCAACATTTTCTATTTGCCCCCGAACTGTATGAGATATGCTTTGATAAAATCTTCGAGGTCGCCATCCATCACTGCTTGCACGTTTGATGTTTCAACTGTTGTTCGTAAATCTTTCACCATTTTATAAGGATGCATTACATAACTGCGAATCTGCGAACCCCATTCGATTTTCTTTTTATTTCCTTCAACTTCGGCAATTGCTTCTTTTTTCTTTCGGAGTTCCATTTCGTATAATCGTGATTTAAGCATCTGCATTGCCTTTTCCTTATTCTGCAACTGCGAACGGGTAACCTGACATTCGACAATAATGCCAGTTGGTGCATGACGCAGACGAACTGCCGTTTCAACTTTGTTTACATTTTGTCCTCCGGGACCGCTTGAACGGTAAGTATCCCAAGAAATGTCAGCAGGATTAATATCAATCTGAATATTTTCATCAATAATCGGACAAGCAAAAACAGAAGCAAAAGAAGTGTGCCTCTTGTTTGCAGCATCAAACGGTGACAACCTCACTAAGCGATGAACTCCGCTTTCGCCTTTCAGATATCCATAAGCGTATTCTCCTTCAATTTCAAGCGACACTGATTTTATTCCTGCAACTTCACCTTCCTGCATATCCAATTCTTTCACTTTGTAATTATTCCTTTCACTCCATCGCATATACATACGCATAAGCATCTGAGCCCAATCCTGACTTTCGGTACCGCCGGCACCCGAATTGATTGTTAAAATTGCACCAAGCACATCTTCTTCGGCACCAAGCATTCTTTTAAATTCAAGAGCTTCCAATAATTTTAATGTAGTATTATATTGCTGCTGCAAATCATTTTCTGTTGCAGAACCATCGTTGAAGAATTCAAAAATCACATTAAGGTCATCTGAACTACCTGTTAATTCACTAAAAGCATTAGTCCAGCTTTTTTTCAGCTTAATATTTCTTAAAATTTTTTCTGCTTCTTTTGAATTATTCCAGAAATCGGGAGCTTGGGTAAGTAATTCTTCTTCTTCAATTTGTTTTAATTTGACTTCGATGTCAAAGAAACCTCCTCAACGCTTCAATGCGTTTGCCAATGTCTTTTATTTGTTCCTGTGTGAGCATAATTTAATTTTGAAAGATGCAAAGTTATAAAAAAAAATTTAATTGTTTGTGGTTTGTAGTTTGTTGTTAACGCAATTCATACCTGACTACCGACAGGCATCATACATCATACTTCAGTATACAGGAAGCTCATAAACATGATATATTGATTTCTGTGATTAATAAGTTTATTACATAATTTTTATTTGAAAAAAATAAATGTTGAAAAAGAAAAAATGAAGCTTTGAAATAAATTATAATTTACCATTTACGTATTTTTTTATACCGGTTACTTATTCAAACTTACCGGAAACTTATTTTCTGTTTTTTTTAGAAAGTTGTTTTTGTAGGTTTACTTTAATAATAAAAATCCCTTTCAAATGCAAAACAAAATATTTTAATAAGCAACAAAAAATATATGTCTAAATAAAAGAAAGGAGGTAAAAATAAATTCAACTTACTTATTTTTAAATACTTTTGTAAAAAATTAAAAACTAAAAACCATGAAAAAAAATTTCTTTTTATTAATTACATTGTTTTCAATAAACATTGTAATTGCACAAACTGCGGCTAATTACACATCAGTTAAATTTGTTAACACCGATACAGGTTATGTGGTGGGTTCAGGTGGAACAATACTGAAAACCATTAATGGCGGCAATAATTGGATAAAACAAAATAGTGGGATAACGTCAAATTCTTTTTACAGTGTTTTCTTCAATAATTCTAGCACTGGCTATGTCTCGGGTGAAGGTGAAATAATATTAAAAACTACTGATGAAGGAACAAACTGGGTATGCCAGAATTCTGTATCTTATTTAACAAGAAAATTTTCTCAAATATTCTTCCCAAATTCAAATATTGGTTATGCCGTAGGCAGTTATAAAGGGAAAATTTTCAAAACAACAAACGGTGGGACAAATTGGGTGCAACAAATTTCGGGAACAACAAGAAGTTTAAGTTCTGTTTATTTTACTGATATTAACACAGGTTATATAGTTGGCTTGAATGATACAATATTAAAAACTACTGATGGAGGAAATAATTGGATAAAACAAACTTCAGCAACTTCAAAAAGTTTAACTTTTATTTATTTTCAAAACTCAAATATAGGTTATGCTGTGGGTGGAAGTGGGGCGATAATAAAAACCACTGACGGAGGCACTGACTGGGCAATACAAACAAGTGTGACAACTAATATTTTAAATTCAATTTATTTTTCAGATCCAAATACAGGTTTTGCTGTTGGCAATAATGGTACAATAATAAAAACCACTGACGGAGGCGACAATTGGGCAACACAAACAAGCGGAACAACTAATAATTTAACTTCTGTTTATTTTACACTCCCAAATACGGGGTATGCAGTAGGAGGTAATAATACTATACTTAAAACAACAGATGGAGGCGCTCACTGGTTTACGCAAAACAGTACATTTGAAACATTAGACATAAATAATATCAGCGCCCGAATTAATAATAATAATGACCTTTTTTGGGACCTTCAAAGCCATCCTAAGTTTGAAGTGCCAAAGGGAAGTGGAAGATGCGCCGTTTTTAATTCAACCTTATGGATTGCAGGACTTGATTCTATTGATTCTTTACATGTTGCGGCACAACTATACAATTCAAGTGGTAGTGATTTTTGGAGTGGCCCGATTTCCAATGTATATGACCCGGTATATGACAGTAAGTGGAATTTAATTTGGAAAATAAACAAATCCGATATTGATTACCATAAACTTCATTATGCTGATGCAGGATATATTCCTATTAATTCAATAGCCACATGGCCTGGTAATGGTGATACAGCATTAGGGCAAGCAGAACAATTAGCTCCATATTATGATACAAACGGAGATAATCTTTATAATCATTTAGATGGCGATTATCCTTTAATTAAAGGCGACCAGGCAGTTTTTTTTATTATAAATGACGATAGAGGTATTCACACCGAAAGCAAAGGAAAAAAACTTGGAATAGAAATGCAATGTATGGCTTATGCTTACAATTGCAGCGACTCTGCTTTCTGGAATACGATGTTTTTAAATTACAAAATTTTCAATCGTTCTTCGCATACTTACGATAGCATATATGTTGGGAATTTTACAGATTTTGATATTGGTGGTGCATGGGATGATTATATTGGATGTGATGTTCAGCGTGGAGCTTTTTATGGCTATAATGGAGATTTGGAAGATACACCATCCAGTGGAGAATTAGCTTATGGTGCAAAGCCGCCAATGGAAGCATGCACTGTTCTGGGAGGTCCTTTATTAGACCCTGACGATACTGATAATCCTGATAGCATTGGCTATGGAATAAACGGTTTAAATTTCGGTGACAGCATAAAAGATAATGAGAGATTTGGTTTATGCAATTTCTTTTATTTTAACAACTCAAATGGACCCAATGGTAACCCCAATAATGCAACTGAATATTATTCATACTTAAAAGGTTTATGGAGAGATGGTATGCACTTAACATATGGAGGAAACGGACACGATGGCACTTGTGGTCCCGAAGCTAACTTTATGTTTCCCGGAAATAGCGACCTGTTGCATTGGGGAACAAATTATGCAACGCCAAATTGCAACGTAAACAATTGGACAGAAAAAACAGTGGGGAATGTTCCTTATGATAGAAGAGGTTTTGGTTCAATGGGACCTTTTACATTTATGCCGGGAGCTGTTGAAGAAATTGATTTAGCATTTATATATGCAAGAAATTTTAGTGATTCAAATAATTTTGCAGCTTATCCTATAATGCAACAACGTATTGATACTATTAGAAAATACTTTACTAACAACACTCCGTGCGAACAAATTCCAGCATATATAAATAAAAGAATTAATACAAACAATAGTAAATTATTAATTTATCCTAATCCTGCAACAAACAATATTACAATAGAAATACCAAAAATAACGGAAGGAAGCACTATATATGTTTGTAACATTAATGGACAAGAATTAATAAAACAACGTACAAATACAAGTAAAACGAAACTTGATGTCAGCACTTTGCCAGGTGGTGTTTACTTTGTAAAAGTTGTAAATGAAAAAGGAGTTAATTTAGGGAAGTTTGTGAAAAGTGAATAATTGAAAGAAAAAAGAGGCTCAAAAAGCTCTCTGGGTAACTCTGTGCATTCTCAGTGACTCTCTGTGTAAATTTTTATTTTATTGTTACACAGAGAGCCACTGAGTAATAAATGAGAACCACAGAGAAAAAATATTAAAATTTTACTTTTGAGGACAACTTAAGAAAGTAAAAATACAAAACCTAACAGCAGAAATCTGTTAGGTTTATTTCAGTTCACAATAAAAAGAACTTCTATAGATATTTCATTACAAATCCTCATTAATCACATCCCACACAAGTTCCGGTTCAAACCCACGTGAAATAGCATATTGCGATAATTTGTTTTTTCTTTTCAAATCATTCTTTTCTTTAATTTCTTTTTCTTTTTTTGAAATAATTTCTTTAAGTGTTTTGTAATATTCTTTTCTGTCAATTTCTGATAAAGCTTTATTTATGCAATATTCAGTAATTTTTCGTTTTTTAAGTTCTGTTTTTATTTTATTTTTTCCCCACTTTTTAATTCTGAATTTTCCTCTTGCAAAAGAAGTTGCAAAACGTTCTTCATTAATAAATCCTTCGGTTATAAGTTTTGAAATAATTCCTTCAACATGTTCCTTGTCCATTCCCCATTCATAAAGTTTTTTTCTTACTTCAGAGTGAGCTCTTTCCTGATAAGCGCAAAACTTCTTTGCTTTTTCAATTGCAACAAGGGGGGTTATTATTTTTGATTTCACAAACTTTACTTTAATTTATCTGCAAATATAATATAGTTTGTTGTTTAAAATGTTTGTTGTTTGTAGTTAAAAGTTCTCGATGAATTATTTTAAGCAATTAAACATAAAATATTTATTTACTAATGACTTAATGACAAATGACTATTTTTTTAAATGTCTTTTTTTATTTCTTTTAATTTTTGTTACTTTGCAGCGATTTTTAAAAACCTGCCGGAGAATAAATGTTATCAAAGGGATTATTAGCAAGAATTGGAATTGTAACATCAACATCTTTTGTAGTTGCAAACATGATTGGTGGAGGAGTTTTTGGCTCGCTTGGTTATCAACTTGCCGGCATACATGATATGTTTTCAATCATGCTGTTGTGGATAATAGGTGGATTAATGGCACTTTGCGGAGCATTATGTTATGGTGAATTAGGTGCTGCAATGCCACGTTCGGGAGGCGAATATCATTATTTATCAAAAATATATCATCCGGCAGTTGGATTTCTTTCCGGTTGGGTATCAGTTACAGTAGGTTTTGCCGCTCCAGTTGCTGCTACATGCATACTTTTTGGCGGATATGCAAAAAGTATATTTCCGGTATTATCACCTGTTTTGCTGGCAATTTCAGTACTTATCTTAATAACAACTGTTCATAGTATCGGAATTTATCTTGGAAGCAGGTTTCAGAATATTTTTACAATACTTGAAATTTTATTAATTCTTGTTTTTATCTTTTCCGGCTTTTTTTTAACACCTGAGTCGCAAAAATTTTCAGTAATGCCAACTTCTTCATCATTAACCAGCATATTCAGTTCTTCATTTGCAGTATCTCTTGTTTTTATTTCTTACGCTTATTCCGGATGGAATGCTTCTGCTTATATTGCAGGTGAAATTAACGAGCCGCAGAAAAAATTACCACGTTCTTTGCTCACAGGAACTTTGCTCGTTACTGTTTTATATGTTTTTCTGAATTATATTTTTTTATATTCATCACCTGTAAGTGAATTAGTAAATCAAAAAGAAATCGGATTTATATCTGCAAATAATATCTTTGGTGCTTTTGGAGGAAGAATTATGGGAGCAATGATTTCCATTTTACTTATTTCTTCAATTAGTTCGATGATATTTGTGGGACCGCGCGTTACGCAAGTTATGGGTGAAGATATCCCTTCAATAAAATTTCTTTCAATAAAAAATCTGAAAGGAATTCCGGTTTATGCAATTGCATTGCAGTTTATCATAAGTTTGTTTTTTATTCTTACATCCACTTTTTCAACTGTCATCACTTATATAGGTTTTACTTTAAATCTTTTTACATTTCTCACAGTACTCGGATTGTTCGTTCACAGATATAAATTCAAGAATACCGACAGACCTTATAAAACTTTAGGATATCCAGTTACTCCGATTATTTTTTTAATAATTTTATTATGGATACTTGTAAGAATATTATTGATGGCACCTTTAAATTCGTTTATTGATTTTATTAAAAATCCGGCAATAGCTGGCTTTGGTACAGTTTTAAGCGGATTGATTTTTTATTATTTAAGTAAAATAAAACTAAAAAAAGAGAACTGATATTATTATGAAGACAAATTATTTTAAAAGCATACAGACGATTATTGTGGCTTTTGCTTTATTAGTATTCTTTTCCTGCAATAATGAAAAGCCCAAAGAAAAACCGTTAGAAAACAAATCTAAAGACAGTGCACAGTTGGCAGTTAATAATAAATCAAAACCAATTGAAATCAATAAAAATTACGACGATATTGCAAAATATCTTGCAGGAATGAAACCTGACAGTAACGGTGGTCTTTCAAACCTCTGCAGTAATCCGGTATGGAAAAAATACTTTGCTATTTCTAATTATAAATGGACGGATTTCCATTCAAAAAAGACAACAGTAATTCGAAGCTGGAGTAACAAGGAATTGAGCGATGTTGAAAAGAACAGTCAAATTATTTTTTATCCGTTTAGCGGTCCTGATATTTTGCATGCTTTCACCTTTTTTCCAAATGCAAAAAAATATATAATGATTGGCTTGGAGCCTGTTGGCACTATACCTAGCCCTGAAACTTTTGGCAAAGATTCTCTGAAATCATATCTGGAGCTATTAACACAAACAATAAATGATGCATTATGCCTGAGTTTTTTTAAAACAAAAGACATGAGCTACGAATTGAATAATCAGGACATAGACGGAACAATTCAGATTATTATGCTCTTCCTTGCAAGAACAAACAATGAAATTACAAATATTAAACCCGTTGAAATCAATAATGATGGAAACATAGCATATCTTAACGATTTTACAGGATTTAAAAAACAAAAAGGTAATAACAAAGGTGTTGAAATTTCTTTTAAAACAAAAAATACCGATTCTCTGAAACAGGTTTATTATTTTTCAATTAACCTTTCAAATGAGGGATTAACAAACAATAAAAAAGCTAAATTATTTCTTGACAAAATTGATAATGGAGTTACAACCTTTATCAAATCTGCTTCATATCTCATGCATAAAAGTTGGTTTTCAATGATAAGGAGTACCATACTAAGTAAAAGTAAATATATTTTACAGGATGACTCCGGAATAGGATTTCATTTTTTTAATAAAAATGATTGGAATATTCAGTTATACGGAACATACACCGAACCAATAAAATTATTTAAAAATGACCTCGAAGAAGACCTAAAACAAGCTTATACCGAAAATTCAAAACCGCTTTACTTCCGAATTGGTTACGGGCGTAATTCAAATTTATTGCTTGCAAGAAAAAAATCATAGTATTGTTTAAAGTTTAATGTCTACAGTTTAAAGTCATGCATATTGAACTTCAGAGACATAAGATTAAGATTAACAATAAAAAAAATTATACTACAAACGGTTTAAATTTTAAACAACTTCTAAAACGCTTCTTTCGGTTTTTGTCCATCCGAACCTTTCAGATTCATAAGTCGGTTAAATGCCTTTCCTAATCGAGAGGATAGATTATACTCGTAGCTTGCATTACTGAATTTGAATGTTATTGAAAAAATCTTATTGCTAAATTTGTTTGCATAGCTGTTATTGCTGAAAACATGAGAAAATCCACTGTCGTTGTCATTAAGATTAAAAATTATAGTGCTTTTAGGATTATCAACTGCTACAGTTTTTGTGGGGTCGAGTTTTGTGAAATCAATCGTAACTGTTATTATTAAATCCTTTGGACAAGCTGATTTTTCAACAGGTGTGGTTATTAAAATAAGCTTGTCTGTATTATCAAATGAAAAATTAGTTATTTTCCAATCGCAGACAATAAAACCGTCTTTGCTTTTAAAGTGTATAACTGATGGATTAAAAGTTTTAAGTTTATTAATAATCCATGCTCGCGTTTCTTCCAATGTAGGTTCTTTAACAACTTCTTTCTTCACAGTATCGGTTTTCAAAGTATCGGTTTTTGTATTTATATTTTTGGAATGAGTGCTCTTTTTTGTATAATGCTTATGGGGAGTTTGTGAATAAACGAACTTCGCACTACCGAAAAGAAAATAAAAAACAATTATTATAGAATATAAAATTTTCATCTTTACATAGTTTTAGTCATGTAAAATTATTTAATTTTATGAAAAAATCAAATTAAAATTTATAAATGCAAAAATTAAATCTTCCCGAATACGAATTTATTTATAAAACTACTGGTTCAGAAACATTTATTTTTGATATTCTGCGAAAGAAATATATTTTGCTAACCCCTGAAGAATGGGTGAGACAGAACTTCGTTCAATATTTGATTCACGATAAAAAATTTCCTAAATCTCTTATAGCAATTGAAAAATCAGTAAAATATAACAAGTTGATAAAAAGATTTGATTTACTTGTTTACGATAAATCGGGCAAACCTTTTGTAATTATTGAATGTAAAGCTCCAACCGTCGAAATTTCTCAAAACACTTTCGATCAGATTGCAAGATATAACATGACATTAAAAGTAAAATATCTGATTGTTACAAACGGAATGCAGCATTATTGCTGTGTTATGGATTACGAAAAAAACGATTATTTTTTTCTAAAAGAAATTCCCGAATATTCCAACCTGTAAAAAGTTTTACTAATTTTATTTGCGATAAAGTTTCTCAAAATACTTTGTGTTACTTTGTGCTATACTTTGAGTCCTTTGTGGTAATTTTTAAAAAAAAATAAACCACGAAGTCACACGAAGAAAATGCAATTATTTTTCAGAAATAAAGTATTTATGTTTTTTATAATCGGTTACTAAAAGTTCCCACAAATTATTTTTTTGAATAAACTCAAGATTTTTATAATGTTCTTTCACAAGCTCATTCTTTTGGGTAGTAATATATTCGCCTATAATTTTTTTTATATTGTTTTCTTTTGCCAAATCAACAATTTTGTTTAAAAGCAAATTTTCAACACCGCGTTTCAAAACCCTGCAACTCATAAGCCATGTATCAATAAAGAAAATGTCTTGTTTTTTTTCTAAAATTATTAAACTAATTAATCCATAATCACCGAATTTATCTTCAAGAGTAACAAACAAAGTCAGGTATTGAGCCGACTTCATTATTTTAAAAATATCTTCTTCGGAATACCTTATTGTTCTCAGGTTATACTGATTTGAACGTTGGGTAAGCTGTGCTATTCGGGGAACATAAAAATCCTCAAATGGTTTCACAACTGCTTTCATTTCCAAACTTTCAAGATACTCATCAATATTTGTAAAACCTTTTTGCAATTCGATTCTTTTTGCTTCTTCCTGATATTGTTGGGTTCTTTTAGTATCTTCTCCTGAAAGTGTTGCTGTTTCAAATAAATTTAAATTTCTCAGATATGATAAATATTCTGAAGGGTCTTCGGGTAATTCGGGCACAGTAATTTCAGGAAGTGTACTCCTAACCATATTTCTTTCAAAAGAATAGTCATCAATAAAAACCATTGAATCAAAACCAATATTCAAAACTGATTTAATGTATTTTATATTGTCAACTTTATTTTCCCAGTTAGCAACGAATACTGCGATATCATCAAGTTTCAGAACCATATCCGGGTGTTTCAGAAATGGTTCTTTTGCAATATCCTCATAATTTTTACTGCAAACTGCAAGAATTATCCCGCGTTCTTTTAATTGCTTGAGCCACTTCTGAAAATCGGTAAATGCATTGCCTATTACGAAATCACCTATTTGAATATTATTCATTCCGTCATCGCCGATAACTCCTCCCCACAAAGTATTATCCAAATCAAGAATCAAACATTTATTTATTCTTCCTTTTACAGCTTTAATTATGTCGATAATATTTTTTGCAAGATAAGGGTGAAAATCAACGCTGAAAACTATTTTTGAAGTAACATAATTTTTCTCATCAAAACAGAATTTTGCTCCAAGCAAATTGTACAAGCTGCAAACATCGTTAATAAAAACATTTCCATAATTGCGGGAAATGTTCATTAATTCAAAATTAATTTTTCTCAATTGGTAAATAAAAGATTCTTCAGTTTTATTTGCATAATTTCCAAAAACAGAATCATTGATTTCATTGAAATTACAATGAATTATTGCTGTTGCGATTTTTGAATTTATATTTTTCCAGAAATCTTTTTCTTTTTTTATAACAGAATCAGCAAATTTTGATTTATCGTGCGAGCCATAAAAATCATCAAGAAGTTTTTGTGATGATTGAAAGAGTAAAATGAAGTCAGGCTTGAATTTATAAAGTTCGGAATTATAATCATAAATCTGATTTTCGATCTGAGCAAAGTCAGCTTCAAAAATATTCGGATTTAATTTTTCTTCATAACCAAAACCTTTTAAGGCAATATTGAGAAGTTGTGTAGAAGAATCGCCAAGTATAGCAATTTTAATTTCAGGAAAACCGGAAAAATCTTTTTTTAGATTTTTTTTAAGTTGATTGAAAGTTATATTTGAAATTTCTTGACTCATCAATATGTTAATAAAAATTTCTCGCTGAGTTTCGCAGGCCTTTTTAAAATCGTAAATCCTTAATCCTAATTATTTCTTCATCCTGTAACCTCTTTGTTTTGCCATTTCTTCGAGGCGCAGTTGAAATTTCGATTTTTTCGCCGTAACATTTTTTGCTTTGTTTTCCTGAATCTGCTTATGAAGTTTATCTTCATCAACATATTTTTTAATTATCGCTTGCTGCCCGAAAGTTATAAGATTTGCAAGCAGATAATAATAACTCAGAGCAGAAGAAAAACTGTTTAGTGCAAGCAGAAACATAACCGGCATAATATACATCATTGTTTTCATTCCCGGCATCTGATTACTCGAGGCACCGCCCATCATATCGCTGTTCATTTTTGTATAAATTACTGTTGATATTGTCATCAGCAGAGCAAACAAACTCACGTGACTGCCATACATCGGAATCGTAAAAGGAAGCGAAAGTACCGAATCATAAGTAGAAAGGTCGTCTGCCCAAAGAAATCCTTTTTGCCTTAGCTCAATTGATGCAGGGAAAAAACGATACATCGCAATAAGTATGGGAAATTGCAGAAGCATCGGCACACAACCCGACATCGGGTTTGCTCCTGCCTTTTTGTATAGAGCCATTGTTGCCTGTTGCTTTTTCATTGCATCTTCCTTTTTCGGGAATTTCTGGTTTATTTCCTCTACTTCAGGTTTCAATATTCTCATTTTGGCTGAAGAAATATAGGTTTTATAAGCAATAGGGAACAACAATATTTTCAGAAGAATTGTAAGAACAAGAATAATCAATCCATAATTCATGTTAAAATTTTCGAGAAAATTAAAAACAAAAATCACTCCTTTGTTAATCCACGCAATTAAAAAGAAACTCCAACCCAAAGGAATTACTCTTTCGAAATCAAGATTATATTTTTTCAGTGTCTGATAATGATTTGGTCCGAAATAAAACCTCATTGATGCAACTTCCTTTTTCTCCGAATTAAAGGGAATAGAAAGAGTTGCTTTTAAATATTTAAGACGGCTGTTTGAAGTATCATCAGATGACACCTGTACTTCGCCGCTTTCAAAACTTTCATCGGCAATTAAAATTGAAGAGAAAAACTGCTGTTTGAAATCAATCCATTTTATTTTTGTTTTAAGTTCCTTCTGTTCCGCTTTGGTTTCCGACAGATAATTTACTTCATCACTCAGATATTTGAAATATACCGTTGACGACATTCTTTCATTTTTAATGCTTTTTTCCTGTGGCAAAAGACCTGTACTCCAGTTAAGGTCAATAAATGTAGAGTTTTCAGCAATCACATCTTTCATGCCCGAAAAATTAATTTTAAATTTAAGGTCATAACTATTGCCTTTAATTATATAAACATATTCGATGTATTTAGTTTGGCTGCTATCGGGAAACAGTCGCATTGCAAATGTTACAGAATCATTTCCCGAAACTGTAATATGATTATCTTTTAACTGTGGAGTAAAATAAAGTTTATCGGTATTTATGCTCCTGTTGTTTGAATAAAAGCTTATTCCGAGAGAATCATTTTCAAATAATATGAGTGGTTTCCCTTCAAATGTCTTATATTTTTTTAATTGCACAGAATAAATTTTTCCTCCTCTGTTAGAAAACTCAAGTTTTAATAAATCGTTTTCAATAGTAATAAATTCTTCTTTGCCATTCGCAGCAGAGCCGAATACGCCGGAATTTTCTTCTGCTTTTTCTGTTTTTACGGTATCAGAATTTGCTTTTACTGTATCCGCTTTTTTAACCTTAGCACTGTCAGCTTTTGTAGCAAGCATTACAGTGGCTTTTTGTTCTTCTGCTTTTTTCTTTTCTACTTTGTAGATAGAGTCTTGCTTTCTTCTTGCTATTTCAAGTTCTGTTTTTGAAGGTTGTGTTAATATGCTTGAAACAATAAGCACTCCGGCAATAAGAATAATTCCTATTATTGTGTTCCTGTCCATTTTATATGAATTTCTTTAATGAAAATTTAGGCAAATATAATTTAATTGGGGGAAAGAAAAAAAAGTCATAAATATAAAGTCGCAAATATATGAGAACGTTCATTATTTATTGTTTATTTATGATAAATAAATTAAATTTTATGATTACTTACTGATAAAATTAAAAAGTTTTATCTTTATAATCTTAAATAATTAATATTTTTTTGAAATATGAAAAAACAAATTATTTTTATTTCAGCATTAATACTTTACTCTGTAATTGTTTATTGTCAGGTAAAACCGAGTATTAAAATAAAAAAAACAGAACCGGTTAAGTCCATTCAAAATACCCAATTTAAAGGTGATATGGAATTATCGAAAGTTGAAATTTTAGTTTTAAATCCAGGAGATAAAGCATATTCGGCAAATCAACCTATTTACACTCATAGTAGCGTTAGATTATGTATTTATTATAAAAATATCGGAACAGCACTAATTAATCTTGCAAAAGTTCAATGGAATATTTTAGATGGACCATTTAACAAAGGAAGAACACTTTCTCAGAAAAAAATTTTAGCACCCGGTGAAGAAGATACTGATGTGCTTAATTACTTTGGAGCAGGTGAAGTTAAAGCCGGTGATTACAATATCAGAGTTTGTTTTGATTATAATAAAATTTTAGATGAAGCAAGTACGCAGAACAACACAATCACGCAAAACTTTAAAGTTATAGAATCAAATAAATTCACAGGTCTTCCCGATTTAAAGTTTGTTGCTGTTACCTCAAAATTAGATACAGCAACCTCCTGCGGAAATACAAATAATTATATTTTTGATGCCACAGTTATAAATGCAGGGAATTTTCCTGCGAGCATACTAGGCAACTATCTTATAACTGCTGATGCTCCGCTGACTACGGATTACAACGAAGGTTACAATATTACTTTAATGCCGCAACAAACCAAAACCATTCAGTTTAAAGCTTCATTTCAAAACGGAACAAAACAAACTATAAAATTTATTTCAGATAAATCAAATCAGGTTAAGGAATCTGATAAAACAAATAATACAGCAACTATTGATATTAATATTCCTCATGTTTCAAATGATGTAAAGGGTGATTTAATTGTTGATGAGGCACATTTCGAATTCACAAAATCAAATCAATTATATTGGTTAGTAGTTAAAATTAAAAATGTAGGAATCGGAACTATTAAACTTTGCCAAAATACGCCTATATGGACAACTGTTGATGCTCCAAACGGATTTAGTTGGACGGGCACAACAGCCAACAAATATGTTTTTTTTAAACCCGGAGATATATATGAACCTTCTACAACTGCTGTTCATCAAATTTCAAACGGCATTTATAAATTTAAAATAAAAGTAAATTATAATAGTTTATATCCTGAAACTAATGAAAATAATAATATTTCGGAATTTACAATAAGGATTCCTGAAGATTTGGTGATTAAATAGAAAATTTTTCTCTTCATTATTTTTTTCTCACTCTTTTCAGGTTAAGTAAATTCATAGGATTGCAATTTAATCCCGAAATATTATTTTGTACAAAACGCAGAACACGGTCGTAATATAAAACCACAACAGCAGCTTCCTGCATCACTATATTATCCATTTCTTCATAGTATTTGTTTCTCAGTGAGTAGTTAATTTCTTTTTGTGCTTTTTCAAAAAGTTCATCAAATTTTTTATCTGAGAAATGAGTGGTATTAGGTCCTTTGGGCGAAAAGTTTTTACTGTAAAACAAAGAAAGATAATTTTCAGCATCGGCATAATCGGCAATCCATGAGCCGCGAAAAAAAAGAAGCTTTGAATTTGCAACCATGTTTCTGTGTGTCGCCGGTGGATTGACATCTATTTTAATTTT
Source organism: Bacteroidales bacterium (assembly GCA_041671145.1). Lineage (NCBI taxonomy): Bacteria > Pseudomonadati > Bacteroidota > Bacteroidia > Bacteroidales > Bacteroidales bacterium. The sequence goes on from JBAZBZ010000008.1 coordinate 29,646, forward strand.
TATTCCAATTTCCGAAAGTTGTGATTGAATATATTTGCAAAATTCGAGATACGAATTATTTGTGCTTAATGCAATTCCCGGAAGTCCTTCTCCATTTTTAAAACCCGCTTCGCGTAATAATTGTTTTGATTTTTCGGGATTATAATCATAACCGTTTATTTTTTTTGTTTCGAAATAAGGCATTCCAAAAGGCACAAATCCATATAATCCCGGAGTTCCAATATTATTCCTCAAGTATGTTATCATTTTTTTTCTGTCGAAACCATAATTTATTGCTTGCCTGATTGCTTTATTTTGCAAAGGGTTTGTTTTATCTCCATTAAATAAAAAAGCAAGATATTCGGTATTTAGGTATGGCTGTGATAAAACATAAAATTTGTCTTTATATTTTGGATTTAACCCACCTGTTCTGGTTAAGAGTTCATCTTTATAGCTCGATTCAATTCCTGAAATAAAATCGAGATTACCTTTTATAAATTCGAGAAAAGAAATTTGCTTGTCGATAATAAATGTAACTGAAATTGCATCAAGGTAAGGCAGACGTTGTTTCCCGTCAAACTCAAAATAATTTGGATTTTTTACGAGAACAAGTTTTTCGCCTTCTTCCCACATTTTAAACGTGAAAGATCCAGTACCTACAGGATTACTTCGAAAGTCGTTTTCATATAATTCAACTGCTTCTTTCGGAACTACTGAGCAATATTGCATTGTAAGCAAACCGAGAAATGGAGGAAACAACTGTTTTAATTTTATCTGAAAAACAGAATCGTTAATTGCCGTAAAAGGATTATTTTCTTTGTTAACATTATTAAAAACCCATGCACCCGGTGATGCAATTTTGTTGTCAATAATTCTGTTGAAGCTGAAAACAAAATCAGATGCAACCACTCTCCTACCCTTTCTACTTTTGAATGCCTTGCTATCATGAAAAAAAACATCATTTCTCAAATAAAAAGTATATGTTAATCCATCATTTGAAATTTTCCACGATTTAGCAATGCAGGGAATGATTTTAAGGTTGTCATCAAACTGAACAAGTCCGTTATAAAGTTGATTTATTGCCCATATATTTGACTGGTCTTTTGCAAAAGCAGGGTCTAATGAAGTAATTCCGGCAGATTCGTTGTAACGGAAAACTGTTTTATTATTTTTCTTTTTACCTGATGTGCAAGCAACGAAAAAAGTGAATATCAAGAGATAAATTATTTTTTTATAGAACACAGATAAGACAGATTTACACAGATTAATTGGAATTGTTTTTAACTCATTTTTACAACTTCTTATTATAATAAAATGCACTTCCTTGTGCAAGCGGAGTAATGGTAATTTCAGCAATATTAACATTTGCAGGACGTGAAGCAGCATAAAAAATTGTATCGGCAACATCATCGGGTGTGAGTGGTGTATATCCTTTGTAAACATTATCAGCTTTTTCTTTATCACCATGAAAGCGTACAAGCGAAAATTCAGTTTCGGCAGCACCGGGACTTATATTTGTAACTTTAATATTATATTTTAACAAATCAACTCTCATGGCTTTTGATAAAGTGTCAACTGCACTTTTGCTGGCGCAATAAACATTTCCGTTTTGATAAGTATCTTTTCCGGCAATTGAACTTATGTTTATTATATGACCTGAATTATTTTTTATCATAAAAGGAACTACAAACTTTGTAACATACAACAAACCTTTTATATTCGTATCGAGCATTCTTTCCCAGTCGTCAATGTCGCACTCATCAAACGGCGAAAGTCCGGCAGAAAGTCCGGCATTATTTACCAAAATATCAACTTTCTGCCATTCCGCAGGTATTGATTTTATTGAACTCTCAACTTCTTTTAAATTTCTTACATCAAAATTTAAAGTTAAAACTTTAACATTAAATTTTTCTTTAATTTGAGCAGCAACTTTTGTCAGCAATTCTTTTCGTCTGCCTGTAATAATTAAATTGTAACTACTTTCAGCAAACTTAAAGGCAGATGATTTTCCAAATCCGGATGTTGTACCTGTAATGAAAACAATTTTACTCATATTTAATAATTTTTTAATTAGAGTTTATCCAGAATGTCCAATTTCTTCGTTACTCTCGTTTTAAAAACCAGTCATTTACTACAGTAAACTCCTGATTTTAAAACTTCGAAAGCCTCGAACTCGGACATTCTGAACCAAACTCTCGACTTCATTGACATACACTAATTAGAAGTGTCTGTATAATTAATTTTTGAAATTATTTTGTTTTTATCAGTTATCATAAACAATGCGAGCATAAGAAAAGGCAAAGCAGGAACTTTGTATCTTACTATGGCTCCTGCAACCGGTGTAACCAATCCTATCAATACGAATAAAATAATAACAAACGATAGTAAGAACAATAGTAAATTCAAATTTACATTTTTCTGCATATATATAACTGATATAAAAATTATTAAAACAATAAAAATATTTTCCAAAGCAGCAAGCAAAGTAAATATTGAATTAATTTGAAAAATATCAGGCATAAATAATGTGTTCAAAAATGCGTGTGGAGATTTTTTTAAAATACTTAAAATATTTGGTTGTAAAATACCTATTTTTATTATACTTTTTGAATGAACGTGTTTCGACAAATTGATAAAATTTTCCTGTTTATTTGCCAATATTCTAGCAAAATCAAGTTGAGGAAACACAAACTTTATGCTTGCAAAAAAAATAATAAATAATAAAATAGTCAAAAAATACTTTAAAACAATTTTTATATTTCCGGTTTTTGTTATCCAGTAATATGCAATGGCTCCGGGAAGAATTGCAACAAGAATGTATGTTTTCAAGAACAGTAAAAACATAAGAGAAATAAAAACAAAAACTGCCGGTGCAGCGGAATATTTTTCTGTAATTTTCAAAAAGTTATAAATAAAAATTCCTAAAAATAAAAACAGCAGTCCTTCTTTTAAAACACCTGAACCCCAAAATAAAACTGATGGAATAAAAAAAACAGCAATTATAAGCATTCCCTTTTTTTCTTTAAAAATATCAACAAACGATTTGTAAATATAAACCAATCCGATTAAGGAAATAAAATTCATGAAAACGTTATGAACTCCGTAATAGCCGAAAGAAAAAAATCTTATAACAGCATTTACTCTAATCATTAAATGATTATCATTATAAATAATACTTTCGTATTGTCTGTACCAGTTATTCATTTGCTTGTAATAAGGAATTATTTCCTGAGAATTGTCATTTATTCCGAATAGCATCTGTAAAAAATGCTTGGGGTTTGTGTGGAAAGCATCAAACATAATTTTGCTATCATCAAAATATCTGTATATGTCGGCTGTTGAGCGGTCGGTATAATAATGAGTATAGATTAAACTTAATAAGAACCCAATTAAAATCTTTATTAAGAAAATTAAAGATATTGATAGTCTAGATATTCCTTTAATTCCGAAGAAATCTATTTTATAAATAAAATAAATAAATACTAACGCATATATGCAAACCAAGCTAAATTCGAGCATATAATGATTTAAAATAATTTTTTAATTTTTCCCTATCAAGTATTATTAAAGAAGCTAATAAAAGTAAAAGAATTGAAAAAATCCTGAATCTTACAATTGTTCCAAGAACCGGATTAGTTAATCCAATTAATATATTAAGCACAATTGAAAAGTTTATGCAAAATAACATAATATTTTTATTTTGAATATTTTTTTCTTTAAAAATAGAACAAATTATAATAAATAAAATTAAGAATAAATTTTCAATTGCTGCAAATAAAATCATTAATGATTTGGATTCAAAAACAAAAGGTCTGAAAAATGTATTTATTAATGAACCCGGAATAGAAGTTACAAAACTATAAATCGTAGGTTTTAATTTTTTAATTTCTATGTAACTTCCAGCTTTTTGTGATGTAAATAAGATTTTATATTTAGACGAATCGTTTTTTATATATGAAATTTCAGCTTGTTCTTCACCGTTAATATATAATTTATACGGGGTGCCAAGTGCAATTAAAACATGATTATCAGTATTATTTTTGGCTATATTCTTTTCAGAACTTATATATAAGATGTCTTTTTTGTTTTTATTTTCTCTGAGAATATAAGTTCCTCCTTTTGAAGTTCGAATCAGGTTTCTTTGTTTTTCAGCAATTTTTTCCAAAGGATTTATTGATGGAAATATAAATCTAAAATTCAGAAAAATAAAAAGCAAAAATAAATTTACAATTAAATATTTAATCCCCATTCCTTTTTTATTAGTATATGTTATAAGCAAAGCCGCAAATGATGAAGGTATTAGAGCTATTAATATATAATATTTTGAAATAAAAATTATATACAATGAAATGGCTAAATATAAAAATGTTTTATAATTAAAAGTTTTATTTATAATTTTAAAAAAATTAAAAATAAAAATCCCCAATCCTAAGAAAACAATATTTTCTTTTAGTATTCCTGAACTCCATAATAGTATGGATGGAGTTATGAAAATAAATAAAATCAGTTCTTTCTTTTTAGTTTTTAAAAATGGATAAAATGTTTTAAATATTGCAAATTGTCCGATTAGTGAAATAAAAATCATAAAAATACAATGCACATAATAATAACCGAATGAAAAAATTCTAAATATAGCGTTAACTCTTGTAATTAATCTGGTTGATTCATAAAAATTATTGTTTGTTTGATTTGTAATCTTAAGGTAGTAATCAGTTTGATTAAGCCAATTAACTGTCTTTTGAACATAAACTTGCAAATATTCAGCATCAGAATTAATTCCGAAAACTAATTGCAAATAATGAACAGGATTAATGAATAAAGCATTATAAATATATTTACTATCATCGAAATATTTGAAAATATCAGCAGCAGAACGCTCGGTATAATACTTTGAATAAATGATTGTGAGTATGAAACAAGTAAATATTTTCAACAGAAATAAAACAATAATTATTTTATACGATAATCCTTCAATGTAAAAATATTTCCATTTATAAATGAGCAAGATGAAAAATAAAATATATCCTATGGTAAGAATTATTCCCATTAACAATTTTCAAAATAGTTATTAAACAAATATCATGATTTTTGTCATCTTATAACTTTTATTTTCGGGTAACAAAACCCATTGTATTCTTTGGCGGAATTAATGTATGCTCCTGCAGGGTAAATAATCAAATAATCATCCGTACTCAAATATTCAGGCAGAAGTGCATGTTTAGTAAATATGTCGTGTGTATCGCATGTGGGACCTGTGATAATATATTTCTGCATTTTTCTGTTTTTTAAAATTTCATAAGGATAAATCACATTGTATTGCAATCCCGAAAGTATCCAGTAAAATCCCTGGCTTATGCCTGAATCCACATATACCCATCTTTTACCTTTTCTTTCAATTATATCAAAAATTTTAACAAGCAAAACTCCTGAATTTGCAACAATAAAAGAACCCGGTTCAGTGTATATTTCAACATTAAAATTATTTTTAATTTTTTGCAATGATGGATTTATGATTTTTGCGATTTGTTTAAGTTTTTGATATTGATTTGCATTGTGGGCTGGGAAACCACCGCCAATATCTATAAAATGAAGATTTATATTATTTTCTTTAAGCTCTTTTAAAATTTCATAACAAGTATTTAAAGCTTTTTCCCAAGCTGTATTACTTTTATTATTCCATCCCACATGAAAAGTAATTCCAATCGGATTGAGTTTGTAATCAAAAGATTTTTTTAAAAGACCCACTGCTTCACCAGCCGGAGCACCAAATTTACCGGTAAGTTTCCATTCCGAGCCATCGTTTGCAACATTTATTCTGACAAAAACACCTGACATCGGTGCATATTGTTTAATTTTTTTTAGCTCATTTTCCGAGTCAAAAGCAAATTTGTTTATTCCATATTTGTAAGCATTTGCAATATGTAAAGGTATTTTAACAGGATTGCTGTATATCAACAATTCGGGTTTTATATTTTCTTTTTTTATTATTTCCAGCTCGCCGTAAGATGAAATTTCAAATCCCGAACCCGAATTTTTAAGCTTTCTGATAACTGAAGGGTGATTATTTGCTTTTACAGAATAAAATATTCGTGCATTTCCGGAAAGGATAGAATTTTTAAAGTATTTATAATTATGTTCAATTAATTTTTCACTAATGATTAATTGCGGAGTATTAATTGTCTTTTTTCGCAAAAGAGTATTCAGTAAATTCCGGAGTAATTCATGAATATTATTAAAGTCCATGATGAAACTTTTTCTTAAATGTAATCTTTCAGTGTTTGATGTTTAAAATATTCCTTAAATTGAATGGTAAGTTTATTAAATAAATTTCCCATAAGGCATTGTTCATTAGGACAAATAGGACGATTTAGCGGACATCCTTCTTCAATAATTGCTCCCTCCACCGACTGATAAATGTCAAGTAAGGTTATATCTTTAGGTTTTTTATTTAATACAAATCCACCTGAAGGACCGCGTGTGGATTTCACAAAATCAGCTTTAACAAGTCGCAGCATAACACGTGCAAGGTGATTTCTGGAAGCTCCTGTAACATTCGCAATTGCATTAACATTCAGATTTTTTTTTGACCTTGCTATCAACACCATGCTGTGAATTGCCAATGACGCCGCTTCTGACAAATGTATTACTCTTGACATATTATTATTTTTATTTATTTGTAATAATAATTACCGTTTAAAAAGTTTGTGGTTTGTCGTTGCATCAGTTATAAATTTATCATTTTTCATAAGAGTAAAAAATAAATCAAATAACTATATTTAACTACAAACAACAAACATTTTAAACAACAAACTTATTGTATTTTAAAATGTTTCCCCGATAAATCGCTACTGCTTTTTAAAAAAATCGTAATATATTCCTTCGCTTTTTTACATGATTCATGCAAACTCATACCCTTAGCAAGATTTGCAGTTATTGCAGATGAAAGAACGCACCCCGAGCCATGCTTTTCAAATCCATTTATTATTTCTGATTCAAATATATCAATTGTTTGATTATAAAATACTAAATCGCTTATTTTTTTAGCTTCTTTATCGATTGCACTTTTAAGATACACGATACAATCCCTGCTTAATTCTTTTGCATTTTCTTTGTAATCTCCCGACGGAAACATTTTCATTAGCTCTTCTAAATTAGGTGTGAGCATATATATATTTGAACATATTTCCTTTAATTTTATCTTATCAATGTTTTTATGAAATTCAAATCCTGCACTTGCTTTTAAAACAGGGTCCCATATTATTTTCACTTTCTTATTTATTGATTTAAGAAAATCAACTATGTTATCAAGTATTTCAAGATTTTCAATTATTCCTATTTTAACGAAATTAAAGCTATATCGTTTGCTCACAGTTTCAATTTGTCTTTTTATTTTTTTTTCCGGTATCCATTCCAAGCCGTTAAATTCCATATCGTTCTGATAAGTTAAAGCTGTAACTGCTGCAATTCCATAAACTTCATTCGCTTCAAAAGTTTTAATGTCTGCAAGTATTCCCGCACCTCCACTTGGGTCAAAGCCGGCAATTGTCAATACATTATTCATTTATATATTTTAAATAATTGTAAATTTAAATTAATTTAACCGAAGTTAATAAATAAACTGCATTATTTTTTTTTAACTATTTTTGCAGTTAATAAACTAAAATTTCAAATATGTTTAAACAACTTTTAATATCACTAAATTGTGCATTTGCGTTTATAATATTTTTTTCCTGCAATAGTTCAACTTCAAAAGATGCAGCAAAATATAATGATTCTTTGGTAGCACATCAGTTACGCATTACCGATAAAATTGATTTACTTGATTCTACTTTTGCCGACTACAAATCCGATAAAATGGATAAAGCATATTCGGAAGCAATGAAGCAGGTTTTAACATCAATTGAGAAAATAGGAAAAATTAATGCTTTTAACGATGAAAGGGAACTGAAAGAAGCGATGTTAAAACTATTTGAAATCTATAAATCGGTGCTTGAAAATGAATATTCAAAAATTATTGCTCTTAATAAACTTTCAGAAACAAATTTCGGAACTGCAGAAGAAAAAAAAATAGAAAAACTCTCTTCAGAAATTGACAACAAGCTCAACTCTGCACTTACTGAATTTGAAAAGAAACAAAAGGAATTTGCTGCCAAGTACAAAATAAAGTTGGAAGAAGAATAATTATAAACTAACTCAAGATTATATATCAAAAATTTCTCGCAGAGTAGCGCAAAGTTATACGCAGAGCTTCGCAGAGAACTAACTAAAAACTAATTTTCTACAAACTTGAATATTCTCTCATCAGGTTAGCCGCAACAACTTCGTCTTTAAAATTCATTGCATGATTTAGTCCTTCATTTATCATTGTTTCACGCAATTGAGAATCGTCAAGAATTTTTTTCATTGAATAAATAATTTCTTCAATATTGGTGGGGTCAACGTAAATTGTTTTGGAACCACCGGCTTCACTGAAACAACTGCCTTTTGAAGTTATAACAGGCACTTTTGAAAACAATGCTTCAAGTATCGGAATTCCAAAACCTTCAAAAATTGAAGGGTAAATAAATAAATAAGCAAGCTGATAAATCGCAGGTAAATCCTCAATTCTCACATTGTTCAGGAATAAAACCTGTCTTTCCATGCGATTTTCATAAATATATTGTTTTACTTTACTGATATAACTTGTGGGTTTTCCTATTACTACCAAATAAGTATCGAGGTTACCTTCTTTTATGGCTCTTACAACACTAAGAAGATTTTTTCTTTCTTCAATCGTCCCGATGTAAAGTATGTAATGTTGCGGCAAATGATGTTTTCTAATTATTTTGTTTTTCTCCTCTTCACTAACTTCATTCAAAAACATATTATCGCAGCCCTGATATACAATCGAAATTTTATTTTCATCGGTTTTGAAAAAATTCAGAATATCATCTTTTGTCTGATTGCTCACAGCAAATATTTTATCGGCAGAGTCGCAGCTATATTTGAATTTTTTTTCGTAAATATTTCTGTCAATCAATTTGTAAAATTCGGGATAACGCATAAAAATCAAGTCGTGTATAGTAACAACTTTCTTTACATTATTTGATTTTATTCCGGAAGGAAGTTCGTTGCTTAAGCCATGATAAATATCAATTCCATTTTTTTCAACCTGATTTGCCAGCAGGAAAGTTCTCCAGTATGAATTAAAAAATTTTCCTGTTAAACTATCGGGAGTTGATACATGTACATTATCCGATTCTAATTTAAAATTCTTTTTCTTATATTTTGGAGTAAAAAGGAAATATTTATTATCAGGGAAATAACGGCTCAATTGCAGAATGGTATTCCTGCTATAGCTTCCTAAGCCACTGCGGTTGAAAAAAGCACGTTTTGCATCAAAGCCAATTCTCATCTGAATCTAAATTTTATTCATAAAATTTTCCGATTCCCGGATACATTAATTTTTCTTTTGCAACATTCTGGGGGTAAATATAATAAAAAAAATTGGATTCTGCACACAAAATATTTTCAGAATCAAATAAATACACATTTATTTTCGCAATTTTTTTATTCACACATGCAATTGAAGCTTTTAATGTTAACTTTCCTTTATTTGTAAAAACCGGTTTTTTTAATTTTATTTCCATTTTTGAAGTTACTCCCGATGTTTTCAGTTTCACAAATACAATCCAACTTGCAATTTCATCCATCAATGTTGCCTGAATTCCACCGTGTAAAATGTTATTCCAGCCCTGATATAAATCATCAGGTTCCCAAAATGCTATGACTTCATCTCCTTCTTCAAAAAATTCCATTTTCAAACCAAAGGGATGATGAGGACTGCATCCGAAACAATTATAGTTTTCACATTCAACAAACGGATTTTTTATTTTTTTCATTTTTAAAATTGATTAATCTACTTTTCTCTGCGACTTAGCGTCTTTGCAAGAAACTTTTTATATCGCAAAGATATTTATTCATTCAAATACTCAATTCCTTTATCGGGTCCCAGAATATTTTTTCAAAATTCATTATTTTATTATTTTCAATTTTTACTCCTTCACTTTCCAGCAATTCTTTCATAACATCGCTTCCGCCAAAATAATTTTTACCTGTTAAAATTCCATTTCTATTAACAACTCTGTGGGCAGGAATATTTTTTTTTTGAGTAAACGACTTGTTCATTGCCCAGCCGACCATCCGTGCCGAACGTTTTGCTCCGAGATATTCTGCAATAGCACCATAAGAAGTTACTCTGCCAAAGGGAATTAAATGTGCAACTTCATAAACATTTTCGAAAAAAGAATTTTCATTTTGTACTTTTATCTTCATATTTTTAATGAAAATTGAATGAAATATATTTTTAAATTATTTTTCAAATGAATTCTTTCATAATATGTTTGTATTGATTTTGCGGAATTTTCAATATTCGAACCATACAAATCATCGGTAGCAAATAAAAGTTTATGCTTTTCATTATTTATAATTTCCAAAGTATAATTGTAAAGAACAAAATTATCAGTTTTAAGGTTTATAATACAATTGTCGTCAATAATATTTTTATAAATGTTCAGAAAACGGGATGAAGTCAATCTTTTCTTTGCCTTGCCACTGGAAAGATAGGGGTCGGGAAAGGTAATCCAAATTTCACTTATTTCATTTTCTTTAAAAAAGAATTCGAGGTTTTCGATTTGAGTTCTTATGAAAACAACATTTTTTAATTTCTTTTCAATTGAATATTTACAGCCAACCCATATTCTCGAACCTTTAATGTCAATGCCTATGAAATTTTTTTCGGGATGTTTTTCAGCAAGTCCTGTTGTATATTCACCCTTTCCGCAGCCAAGTTCAAGAGTTATGGGATTATTATTTCGGAAATATTCTTTTTTCCATTTTTCTTTTAAATAAAAACCGGAATCAAAATCTTTTTTCTTTGGTTGAAAAACATTACTGAAATCATTTAATTCCGAAAATCTTTTGAGTTTATTTTTTGCCACAATAAAAGTAATTTTGTTATTGACAAACTAACCATGCCGAAGAATCCGCTTGGGTTTTAATTTTTTTCAATTCATTAACTGCATCGGTTTTGTTATCAAATTTCGCATAACTTACCATAAATAATCCATCTTTATTTTTTGATATTTCGGGGTTGAACCCTTTTTTCTTTATTTTATCTGAAAGTTTTTTTGCATTTTCTTCCATAACAAAACAACCACCCACAATAAAATATTTTGCATTATTTTTTACTTCCTTATTTTCGATTTTTATAATTTCTTTTCCCGTTTTATTGTTTTGCCTCAAAATAGGTTTTTCAACTTGTGCTCTCTGTGGCTTGATTTTACCGTTAGAATCAAGATAATTAAATTTATTTAGTAAAAATATTAACGGAAGTAAAACTATAATTGCAATAATAAAACAGATAAATATTTTGCCTTTTATTGATTTATTTTTAAAACCGATAAAATTCCTTTTAATTTTTACAGCACTTATTTCGGACAATCCGAATGCATCGTTTAATAAGTTAAGAGATTTACTTTGACTAAATGAAATATTGCTTTTTGAAGCAAGAGAAAAGACACAAAAATTATCTATAGTATATTTTTTTTCTTCTGATAATTTTGCTTTCAGCATACCAACATATTCTTTAACCATAGTTTCTGCAAGAGAAACAGAAATATTTTCAGCAGCAGCAATATAATTTACTAAAATATTATCGTTATTAAATTCGTTTTTAAAAAAAATCTTTTTTAAAGGAGGATAAGCAATTTTTTTACGTACATCAATTTTCGATGAAGAATAAACCACCACAAAAGTTCCGACTCCGGGTAAAATCAGAATTTCTTTTTTATAAAGTAATTCTAAAATATATTTTTCAACTATGTGCATTTCTCAAAATTAATAATAATTAATTTTATCTGTGGCATTTTATTCTTCAAATAAATTCATTTATTTTTTTCAAATCTTCCGGAGTATCAATAGAAAAACTTTCGTGTTCGGTGATTTCAACTTTTATTTTATATCCGTTCTGTAGCCATCGCAATTGCTCGAGTGATTCGGCGATTTCTAAAGACGATTGTTTCAGTTTAATTAGCTGTTCCAAAATCCCGAATCTATAAGAATATATTCCTATGTGTTTAAAAAAATCAAATGAACCGAACCATTCTTTTTGTTCTTTATTTCTGAAATAAGGAATTGGCGAACGGCTGAAATAAATTGCTTCTTTATCTTTATTGAAAACCACTTTTATTACACTCGGATTAAAAATATCTTTTTCATTATTAATTTTTTTTACAAGAGTTGCAATTTGTGTTTTTTTATTTTTAAAACATTTTGCAAGATGAGTAATTTGTTCAGGTTGAATGAATGGCTCATCTCCCTGTATATTTATTATTACATCATTATCAGAGAATTTTATTTTTGATTTTAATTTTTCTGCTGCCTCGAAACATCTGTCGGTTCCGGTTTTATGTTTTGCAGAAGTTAAAATAACATTTCCACCGAAAGTTTTCACATGCTCAAAAATTCTTTTGTCATCGGTTGCAACCGCAAGATATGATAATGCTCTTGTTTTTTCTGCCTGCTCGTAAACTCTCTGGAGCATTGACTTCCCATTAATATCAATTAATGGCTTACCCGGAAAACGCGACGATTTATAACGTGCAGGAATTATGCCAATAAAATTCATTTTGAAATTTTATGGATTTAAAAAATATTTTTTACTTCACTCTTCACAGTTTCGCTACTTCACAACTTCAAAAAGTCCGTGAATTTCAGCTTCTACTTTATCAATAACTATCCCCAGGTCTTTTTTAACATCACAAAAATTAACATTATCAACATCAATAGAAAGAAGTTTTCCGAGTTTATAAGTTGTTGCCCAAGCTTCGTAACGTTCATTGAGGCGTGTGAGATAATCAATACGTATTGAATTTTCGTAATCGCGTCCGCGTTTCTGGATTTGCTTTACAAGTGTAGGTACCGTTGCACGCAGATATATCAATAAATCCGGAGGTTTGATAAACTGATTTATTAATTCAAATAATGAATTGTAATTATCAAAATCACGGGTTGACATCAGTCCCATTGAATGTAAATTAGGAGCAAAAATAAAAGCATCTTCATAAATAGTTCTGTCCTGAATTATATTTTTACCACTATTTTTAATTTCTATTATTTGTCTGAAACGTGAATTCAAAAAATATACCTGCAGATTGAATGACCATCTTTGCATATCTTCATAAAAGCTGTTAATATAAGGGTTATCTTCAGCGTTTTCATACTGTGCTTTCCATTTGTACTGTTTGGCAAGCAAAGTAGCTAATGTAGTTTTGCCCGAACCTATATTTCCTGCTATTGCAATATGCATAATTTTAGTATTTATTTGTTGGAGTAAATGTCAATTTGTTTTTCATTAAAAAGAAATAATCTATTCTGTTCTATTCTTACTTTTGTTGAATTTGTATCGGGTAAAATAAAATTCTTTTCTTCATAAGTTTTTATGTTATAACTTTTAAATTTATTTTTTGAACAAAAATAAATATTATCGCCGATAACCTCAAATATCTGTAATTCTTTTACAGGAATTGTTTTCAAATATGTTCCGAAAGCATTAAAAATCAAAATTCCTGTTTCAGGATTATTCAAAAATAGAAAATCATTTTGAAATAACAAAAAATTCGGATTCATATTTATTTTAAGCAACTGACTTAAATTTCCGCTGTTGAATAAAACACCAAGATTTTTATCGAGTTTGATGATTTGATAATTTCCGGAATCGTATAACCAAATATCATTGTTCGCTGAATTGCATGATAATGTTGTCATTTCAAAACCAATACCGGCAAGAGCAATTCCATCTCCATTAATACTTAAAGTGTTGTCGAGAAAGATTATTCGTGAAAAATCTTTGTAGAAAATCATTATTTTTTGCGGATTACTTGCATCAAGCGATGAAATTTTTCCATAATTTATATTGCTATATGTCGCAGTTTGCTTTCCGTCTCTGTCATACTTTTTTATATCATTATTACCAAAAACATATAAGTTACCGAGTTTATCGGAAGTGAATTTGTTTCCCGACTCAACATTTATACTTTTAATAAGAATGAAATCTGATGTAATGAATGAAAGTAAAATAATAGTGGTAAACAGTATAACCGAAGAAGTTGATAATTTAATATTTTTAAAAAAGGATTTAATCATTTATGTTATTTGTTTAATCAGGGTTTGTTTATAATTTTTACTTACTTCAATATTCGAAATTCAGTATTCGATATTCGATATTTTTTTAGCAAATTTTTAAATAAAAATAATGAACATCGAATATTGAATAATGAATAACGAAGTATTATTTTTAACTTTAAGCACTTATTATTTCTTTTTATCAATAATTTCAGATATTTCATCAACATGCTTTCTTTCGTTTGACAATCGGGGCACTTTATTTTGTCCGCCGAGTTTTCCTTTTGTTTTAAGCCAGTTATAAAATGTATTTTGGGGAACAGCTTTAATTATTGGTTTACCTAATGCAAGATTATTATATCGTTTGGCTTCATAATCGGAGTTCAGCGATTTTAAAGCATTATCAAGTATTTCATTAAAGTATTCAATATTGTCGGGTTCATTTTCAAATTCAATAAGCCACTCATGTGCTCCGTTGTTATTATCGCTGAAATAAACAGGTGCGGCAGTATATTCTCTTATCAATGCACCGGTTTTTTCACATGCAATGGATAATGCTTTTTCGGCATTATCAACCATAAGTTCTTCACCAAAAGCATTAATAAAGCTTTTTGTTCTTCCGGAAATTTGAATTCTGAACGGATTTAAAGATGTAAATTTTATTGTATCACCGATATTATAACGCCATAACCCCGCATTAGTTGATATTACAAGGGCATAATTTTCATTTAATTTCACTTCTTCGAGTGATAAAGTTTTTGGAAATTTTTTATTCAATTCGCTCAAAGGTAGAAATTCGTAATATACTCCATAATCAAGCATCAAAAGCATTTCATCGGAATCCGGCTTGTCTTGTATTCCAAAAAATCCTTCCGAAGCATTATAAGTATCGAGGTAACACATTTTTTCCGATGGGATTATTTTTCTGAATTGTTCTCTGTAAGGATTGAAATTAACTCCTCCGTGAATAAATACTTCGAGATTAGGCCATATTTCCAGAATATTTTTTTTCCCTGAAACTTCCAATATATGCTTCAGCAAAACTAGAGTCCATGATGGCACACCGGCAATATTTGTTACGTCAGCATTTATTGTTGCATTTGCCATTTTTTCAATTTTGTTTTCCCATTCATCCATCAAAGCAATTGCAATATTGGGAACTCTGATAAACTCAATCCAGAAAGGCAGATTTTGAATTATGATGGCAGACAAATCACCATAATAAGATGCATTATTAAAATCGCTTATCTGATGGCTGCCGCCAAGAGCTAATCCTTTGCCTGCAAATATCTGCGTATTTGGATAATTATTACAATAAATTGAAAGTAAATCCTTGCCTCCTTTAAAATGACATTCTTCAAGGGCTTCCTCGCTTACAGGTATGAATTTACTTTTATCATTTGTAGTTCCAGAAGATTTTGCAAACCATTTTATATCGGAATGCCATAATAAATTTTGTTCGCCCTTACGAAGGCGGTCAATGTATGGTTTCAGAGAATCATAATCCTGAATTGGAATTCTTTCTTTAAAAATATCGGGTTTTGTGATTGATTTGTAATCGTATTTTATTCCCCATTCGGTATCTTTTGCGGCACTTGTAAGTCGCCTGAACCATTCCGCCTGAACTTCATCTGGATATTTCATGAAAAGTTCAATCTGATGTATTCTTTTTTTCATCAACCACGATATGAAAGAATTCAGAATGGGCATGGGTTAGTTTAAAGTTTAAACAACTTTTTAAATCAAAATCATTTTATTTTTTATTTTTAAAAAAAAATTCAACTGCGAGGCGGTACGAATCGAGCCCGAAGCCTGTAATTACACCCTTGCATTTTGCAGAGAGCAGAGAATTTTTTCGGAATTCTTCGCGCGCATAAATATTTGAAATATGAACTTCAACAACCGGTGCAGTTATAGAAGCAACAGCATCTGCAATAGCAACTGAAGTATGAGTATATCCACCTGCATTTAAAATTATTCCATTATATGAAAAACCTGTATCATGAAGTTTATTTATTATTTCTCCTTCCACATTCGACTGAAAATATTCAATGGAAATATTTTTATATTTTTTTTTCAATTGTTTGAAGTACTCCTCGAAAGATTTTTCTCCGTATATTGATTTTTCTCTTTTTCCGAGTAAATTAAGATTAGGTCCGTTGATTATTATTAATCTCATTTTTTTACAAATTTTAAAGTTTTATTATCGTAACTCAACAAGTAAGCTTTATTCTTTTCCAATTTATAAATATTAGCTTTTGTTCCTTTGCCGCTCATAAGTAATTTTCCTGCCATGTCATAAATTTCATAAGAAGTTATCGTAGAAAAATTTATTCCTTCGCCTCCTTTTTCAATTGTAACAACAACTTCAGGAATTTTAGGGCGATATTTAAGTTCGTTGGAAAAAATTTCCTTGCCACGCGGAGTTATTTGTTTTAAACGGAAAATATTATTTCCCGATACTAAATTAATTGAAAAAGAATATGAGTTTTGAGTTGGATTACCTTTGCCGGGAATTTCTCCTAATTTTATCCATCTGTTCCATTTAAACTGTTCAACTATAAAAGGAATTTCTGCATTTTCATCTTTTGTTGTCCATATTAAATTATTGTCTTTCTGGTCAAATTTGAATGAAGTTATTGTGAATCCTCCTTTTGGCAGCAGAACTTCAGGGTTGATAATTTGTGGTTTGCAACTGTCTTTATAAGTTATTTTAATTATAATACTGTCTTTGTTTTTTAAACCAAGTAAATTAAAATCTATTTCAAAAGTATTTGAATTTATAATGTCGCTTATTTCCTTATTATTCACTGTCAGTGCGGTAATGCAGAATTCTTTTTCCGATGGAAAAGAAGGATTATTCACATATAAATTTTCACCGCAGTAAATACCTTTCAAAACTATTTCTGCCGAAAAAATTTTATTTGAAGAAATAAAAGTTACTGTCAGAAATAAAAGTTTTCTGATTGTAGTATTTAAAAAGTTTTTTATTTTAATTTTTATCATGCCTTAAATTCGTTTCTTAGAATTTGTTTTAATTTAAAAAGGCTAATATTATAATCCATTTTACCTTCTTTCACAAAAGAAATAAATCCCGTTTGTTCCGAAACAACAATGGCCACAGCATCCAATTTTTCGGTTATTCCGGCTGCCGACTTATGTCTTAATCCGAATTCTGAAGGAAATGCAGGGTTATCGGTAATAGGCAAAATACATTTTGCAGCCATCATTTTTCCATCGCTGATAATAATTGCACCGTCATGGAGTGGATTATTCTTGAAAAAAATACTTTCTATTGCTTTAGTTGAAATTCTCGCTTCAATAACTTCGCCCGATTCAATGTATGTCGTAAGGGGTGATTTTTCGGCAATAACAATCAATGCTCCCGTTTTGGAATGTATCATGTTTTTGCATGCATTAACTATTTCAACTATATCCTGCCCCTTGATTATATTATAGATTCCGGCACCAAGAATACTTTTCTTCGTTCCTTTAATAAAAAATTTAGGTTTCCCTATTAACAGTAAAAACTGTCTTATTTCGGGCTGAAAAACAATTATCAAGGCAAGAACACCCACACCAAGAAAAGCCCCCAGAATATTACTTAATAATTTTAATTTAAAATAATCAACAACCTGCCAAATTGCATAAACGGCTATTATGCCTATAAAAATATTCACCGCTGCAGTTCCCTTAATCACCCTGTAAAGTTGATATAATAAAAAAATTACCAGAATAATGTCGATTACATCAACAAAATGAATGTTTTTAAAATCAATAATGTTAGTAAGCATAATTTTTCAGCAATATTCAAAAATCAATATTAATAATATTTCACAAATAAATAAAAATTATTAAAAATCATATTATTTTTACAAATTTAAAAATAAAAATTAAAACATCGCAATTATGCAAATGCAAATTCACAAACCAACCCCACAGGAAATTGAAAAAACAAAAAACTGGGGAACATGGAGCAAAGAACCTTCTGTATTTGAATGGGAATATGATACAAAGGAAACATGCTTAATTCTTGAAGGTAATGCCGAAGTTACCGATAAAGAAGGAAACAAAATTCAGTTCGGACCCGGCGATTGGGTTGTTTTTGAAAAAGGACTGAAATGTACGTGGAAAATAAAAAAGGCAATAAAAAAGAAATATAACTTTGGTTGATAAAAAAAGTTTAAAGTTTAATGCCTAAAGTTTAAAGTTTCGGAATTTTGTTGCCTGTGCAAATAAACTGAAAATTAAGCTAAACAAAATTACGATAATCTTGCAAATGCTGGATTCTTCGGAACTAAAAACTAAAAACATTTACATTAGGAGTTCGAAGTTTAATGTTTTTTTATAAATCCTAAATTAATCAATGACAAAATTTTTTTTATTTTTTCTTATTCTGCTTTTAAGCATTTCGGTCTCTTCTCAGAATATAAGAGGCGGACCTATAGTTGGATTCAATATGTCGCAGGTTGACGGTGACAGGGTTTACGGATTTCATAAATTTGGCTTGCACACCGGTGCAACTGCTATAATTCCTTTGCCCGCAAACTTTTCCGTTCATCTCGAAATTTTATATAACCAGAAAGGTAGTTATCAAAAACCACGTTCCGCCGATTCTCTAAACGGTTCCTTGAAATTAATTTTAAATTATCTCGATGCTCCGCTATACCTTAATTATTTTGACCAAAAAGGGAAATTAAATTTTGGCTTGGGATTATCATGGGGACGCCTCGTAGAATTCAGCGAAATGCAAGATGGTTATAAACAAAATTATCCGGTTAATCCTTATCGCAACGATGATATAGATATTTTTCTAAATTTTTATACAAGCATTTATAAAGGATTGAAATTTTGCTGGCGTTATTCATATTCGACAAGAAAAGTCCGCACAAAATATTTTTCCGACGGAAGAACAATGAATCAATTTCATAATGTGATTACATTTTCGGTAATGTATATTTTCCGAGATGAAGCGCAGATTATTAAAAATAATTAGAGTTTGTATGGATTTTAAAAAAATTATTTACTTACTTTTATCAATAAAGAAAATCATCATAATATGACTGCTCAAGAAGTTTTAACCCAACTAACACCTATTTTTATTGATATTCTCGATAATAAAAACATTGCATTAAAACCCGAAACAACGGCAAAAGATATTGAAGAATGGGACTCTATTACATACATTCAGCTTATTGTTGCAATTGAAAAACATTTTAAAATAAAATTCACTTCAATTGAAGTTTCGAATTTTAAAAATGTTGGGGAAATGTGTGAAACGATAATTAAAAGATTAAAAAAATGAAAAATTAAAAGATTAGAATGTTATTTAATTCAATACAGTTTGCAATATTTTTCCCCGTTGTTGTTGGAATATATTTCTTAATTCCTAAACGATTCAGATGGCTCTTTTTACTTGTTGCAAGTTATTTTTTCTATATAAATCTTAAAGCAAAATATGCGTTAATTCTCGCTTTTATTACTTTGATAAACTACTCTTCGGGATTATTGATAGAAAAAAACAATAAATTATATATAAGGAAAATTTATCTTGTTATAAGTTTGGCTTTAAGTTTAGCTCCCCTTTTCTTTTTCAAGTATCTGAATTTTTTCAATTATAATATCTGGACATTATTTCAATCTGGAAACTTAAATTACAGCACATTTAATTTTATTATTCCTGTTGGGATTTCGTTTTATACATTTATTGCTATTGGCTACAGCATTGATGTTTATCGCGGCTCGCGAAATGCCGAAAAAAATCTCGGTTATTTTGCTTTATATGTGTCGTTTTTTCCTCAGTTATTAGCCGGACCTATTGCAAAATCAAACTCTTTGCTTCCGCAGTTTCATAGTTTCCCCGATTTTGATTACAAAAGAATTGCAGACGGTTTAAAATTAATGGCATGGGGGTTTTTCAAAAAGCTCATTATTGCCGACAGATTGGCAATTATAGTAAATGAAGTTTATGCAAGTCCTTCCCAATATCATGGCTTTCCTTTGATTATTACAACTTACTTTTACGCATTTCAGGTTTATTGTGATTTTTCGGGATATTCAAATATAGCTATCGGTGCCGCAAAAATTCTGGGTTTTGAACTTGATATAAATTTCAACCAACCTTATATGAGTCGCAACATTACTGAATTTTGGCGCAGATGGCATATCACTCTCGGTAATTGGATAAGAGATTATGTTTATACTCCGCTATCTTTCAGCACCCGCAATCTTGGGATGTTGGGAATTTATTTTTCGCTGATTATAACATTTATTCTTGTCGGCTTGTGGCACGGCGCCGGATGGACATATATTGCTTTTGGCTTGCTGCACGGATTAGCTCTTGCATTTGAAGCAATGACAAGAAAATTTCGAAAGAAAATTTCAAAGAAAATTAATTCCGGTTTATATAATTTCATCAGTATTTTCATAACTTTTAATTATGTTGTTTTATCATATATATTTTTCAGAGCAAATACATTTGACAATGCATTGCAGATATTAAAAAATATCTTTGATTTCCACCTTTCACAAATCAATACCCATTTGTTTGCCGACTTTGGCGTTGGTCCGGCTGAATTATTTTTATCAATTTTCTTCATAATAATATTAGAAATATTTCATTTCATTCAGCGACAACATATCATCAGCAGTTATATTTCTTCGAAACCTGCATGGCTGCGATGGGGAATATACTATTCGCTAATTCTCGTTATTGTTTATTTCGGAATGTTTAATAAAAGTAATTTTATTTATTTTTATTTTTAAAAATAACAAAATTTCTCATTTTTTATATCCGATAATTCTTACTTCTAAAGTAAATATTATCGGATATTTTTTACTTAAGAAATAATAATTATCTAAATGTAATTTTTAAATAGTACATTGATGACACTGTTTTGACTGATTTGTTTCTGTGTTATCTGCGTTCTGTTTTTTAGCTTTCGGTTTCTTATTAAACAAAATAAAATTTATTATTACATTTGAACTCTAAAAAATACAACAAATGGGAAATAAATTTAAACGATATACTGTAACCTCAGCTTTGCCTTATGCAAACGGACCTGTGCATATCGGGCATTTAGCGGGAGTTTATGTGCCTGCCGATATTTATGCAAGATATTTGCGTTTGAAAGGCGAAGACGTTGTTTTCATCGGCGGCTCGGATGAACATGGCGTTCCGATTACTATTAAAGCGAAACAGGAAGGCGTATCGCCTCAGCAAATAGTTGATAAATATCATGAAATTATAAAAAAATCATTTGAAGAATTTGGAATATCGTTCGATATTTATTCGCGAACTTCAAACAAAATACATCACGAAACTGCTTCTGGGTTTTTTAAAACTCTTTATGATAAAAATATTTTTATTGAAAAAAATACAGAGCAATATTACGATGAAGAAGCAAAACAATTTTTAGCCGACAGATATATTACGGGCACTTGTCCGCATTGCAATAATGAAAAAGCTTATGGTGACCAGTGTGAAAAATGCGGTACATCACTGAATGCAACTGATTTGGTAAATCCAAAATCAGTATTAAGTGGAAATCAACCCGTGTTAAAAGAAACAAAACATTGGTTTTTGCCACTTGATAAATATGAAACTTTTTTGAGGAAATGGATACTTGAAGAACATAAAGAAGATTGGAAAATAAATGTTTTGGGACAATGCAAGTCATGGCTTGATACGGGTTTGCAGCCAAGAGCCGTTACACGCGATTTGGATTGGGGCGTAAAAGTTCCTCTCAAAGAAGCTGAAGGGAAAGTTCTATATGTATGGTTTGACGCACCAATCGGATATATTTCAGCAACAAAAGAATGGGCTGAAAAAAATAATAAAGATTGGAAAATATATTGGAAAGATAAAGAAACAAAGCTTGTTCATTTTATCGGAAAAGATAATATTGTTTTTCATTGCATTGTTTTTCCGACGATGCTGCATGCTGAAGCAACTTATATTTTACCCGACAATGTTCCAGCAAATGAATTTATGAATCTTGAAGGTGATAAGATTTCAACATCGCGAAACTGGGCAGTTTGGCTGCATGAATATTTAAAAGAATTTCCAAACAAACAGGATGTTTTGAGATACGCATTAACAGCAAATGCACCTGATACAAAGGACAGCGACTTTACATGGAAAGATTTTCAAACGAGAAACAACAGTGAATTGGTTGCTATTCTTGGCAACTTTGTTAATCGCGTTTTAGTTCTTACACAAAAATATTTTAATGGTATTGTTCCGGAAATACAGGGAAAAACTGATTACGATGATGAAATTATAGCATCAATAAATATTCAAAAAGAAAAAATTGAAAAAAATATTGAAAATTATAAACTTCGTGAAGCCCTCAAAGATTTGATGGATTTGGCAAGAGCAGGAAATAAATATCTTGCTGACACCGAACCTTGGAAACTTATTAAAACAGATGAAAACAGAGTAAAAACAATTTTAAATATTTCTCTTCAGCTTACAGCAAATCTTTCAGCTCTCATGGAGCCGTTCTTGCCTTTTACTGCTGAAAAAATCAGGAAAATACTGAACATTGAAAGGGTAAAATGGGAAAATACCGGAAGAAACGATTTATTGCAAAACGGACATTCATTGAATAAACCCGAATTGCTTTTTGAACAAATAGAAGATGATGCAATAAATGCACAAATTCAAAAACTTCAAAACACTAAAAAAATGAACGAAGAAAATATTATTTCGTCGCAAGCTGATTTGCCGCCCCAAAAAGCAAATATCGAATATGATGATTTTGCAAAAATTGATATTCGTGTTGGAACTATTATTGCCGCCGAAAAAGTTGCAAAAACAAAAAAACTTATAAAACTTACAATAGATACAGGCATTGATAAAAGAACTGTAGTTTCGGGCATTGCCGAATATTATGAACCTGAAAATATTATTGGAAAACAGGTAAGCATTTTAGTTAATTTACAACCTAAAGAACTAAAAGGAATAACGTCGCAGGGAATGATTTTAATGGCAGAAAATACTAAAGGTGAGCTTTGCTTTGTGTCGCCAACAAATAAATTTGATGATGGAAGTATTGTAAAATAATTTGTCCGTTTTTCACTGAAATTTTATTAGGGATTTTTTATTTTAATTTTTCTTTGATTGATAATATCTGCAAAATCCCGTCAATCCACATTCTTCGCATTTAGGTTTTCGGGCAACACAAATATATCTGCCATGCAAAATAAGCCAGTGATGAGCTAAAGTAAGTTTATCCTGTGGAATGCTTTTTACAAGCTGCTTTTCAGTTTCAAGTGGATTTGCAGCATCTGCTGTTAAACCGATTCTTGCCGATACTCTGAAAACATGCGTGTCGACAGGCATAGCAGGTTTCTTAAAAGCTATTGCAAGTATTACATTTGCTGTTTTTCTACCGACACCCGGAAGCTTTTGCAAGTCGTCAATATTGGATGGAACTATTCCGTTAAAATCTGATACAAGCATTTTTGCCATTCCCGATAAGTGAATTGCCTTACTATTAGGATATGAGCACGATTTAATCAATTTAAAAATATCTTCTTGTTTTGCTTTTGCAAGTTTCTCGGCTGCTGGAAATTTTTTAAATAATTCAGGAGTAATCATATTAACGCGCTTATCAGTACATTGAGCTGATAATATTGTGGCTACTAAAAGTTGAAAAGGATTAACATATTCTAATTCCGTTTCTGCTTCAGGTAAATGTTTTGAGAAGTATTCAATAAATTTTTTATATATTTCTTTTTTTTGCATAATGATTTTTTTCAGAATTTTTTATCCTTTTTATTTTTTGTTTTTCATTAAATTCAGAACCCCATTGATAAATGTCAATGGATGCGGAGGATTACCCGGAACGTAAAGGTCAATATTATATTTATCAAGAAAACTTCTGTTCAATGCTTTGCTGCCGGCAAATATTCCTGAACTTATGGCATCTGTACCTGCAAGAATAATTAGTTTTGGTTCGGGTATTGCATCATAGCAGATTTGTAATGGCTCAGCCATGTTTTGAGAAATTGGTCCGGTAATTACAATTCCATCGGCATGACGTGGTGATGCTACAAATTCAATTCCAAAACGTCCCATATCAAAATTAACATTTCCGGCTGCATTTAATTCCATTTCAGTTGAGTTATCTCCTGCAGCAGAAACTTGTCGGAGTTTTAAAGCATGTTTAAAAAAGGATTTAATTTCTTTTCTTATTTTATCAGGATTGATTTTTATTGGAATATCCTGTCCTGCTTGAATTATAAGTTTACTTCTATCATTAGTTGCAATTTTATAATCGTTTGTAAAATTTATTTTTTCGGGTAAAGCAAAATGACATTCATTGCAGAATAAGCATTTACCCATGTCAATACAGAAAGGCGAATTGTTTATTGCATTTACAGGGCAAAGTGAAATCACTTTGTTTTTTTCTTCTTCAGTAATGTTTGTGCCAATTATTGGTCTGCCTCTAAATAATGGAGTCAACTCAACCATTTCCAAATCTGGAACAAATTGCTTTCCGTGTTTACCAAGTATATTAATTTCTTTTAAAGGCATTGTTATTTATTCTTTAATAATTTTTACAAATCGTTTCCGCAATACGATAAATTATAACTTTTATTGCAAACCGGAAAATCCGAAATTTCCTGTCCTCTAACTGCAAGTGCGAGTGCCATCCAGTTATGCAGTGAAGGGTCTTTTATTTTATAATGAATAATTTTCCCTTTATTATCAGTAATTGCAGTATGACAAATTTCACCACGCCATCCCTCAACCATGGATATTGCAATAAAATATGGTTCAAACTTTAAATCGTAATTCGGATTATCAATAATTTTTTCGTTATCATATTTATTTAGCAATTCTTTTATTATTGCAACAGATTTTAAAACTTCCATTTTTCTGAGCATTGCCCTCGACCAAACATCACCTTTGGGTAAAACAATTGGTTCGTAATTTATTTTATCATATTGTAAAAACGGATGCGACCAACGAGTATCTCTCTTCAAACCCGAACTGCGGGCACCTATTCCAACTGCACCAATCATTGATGCTTGTTTTTTTGTTACTTTTCCGATAGTTTCAAAACGTGCTAAAACACTTGGTAAAGTGAAAATTCTATCGGTTATTTGCAAATATCGTTGTTCTACTTCGTTCAAATTATTTTTAATAATTTCAATAATTTCTTTTGTCAATGGATAATGACTTCCGCAAGTACGTATCAAGCCCTTGCCGAAACGATTGCCACACCAAAACTGATTTGTATTAATAATAATAGTTCTTAATGCTTCGTTAATAACCTGTCCTAATTGATATGCCACATCAGTACAAAGTGCTGCAGTGTCGCCAATATGAATAGCAATTCTTTCAAGTTCAAGTGCAATTGTTCTTTCGATAGATAATTCTTCTGAAATTGTTTTATTTGCTAATGATTCTGCCAATAATGAATATGCAATAGAATGAGCGATAGTTGTGTCGCCTGCAATGCTTTCTGCAAGTATAGTTTGTTGGAGTACACTTTGTTTTTCTAAAAATAATTGTTCAATACCTCTGTGCTGAAAGCCAAGATGAATTTCAAGATGCAAAACATTTTCGCCGTTGCAGATAAATCGAAAATATCCGGGTTCTATAATTCCTGCATGTATTGGACCAACACCAACTTCGTGCAATTCTTCACTATCAATAGAATAAAAAGGATAATTGCTTATTTTATTTTCTAAATTTGAACGATTAAAAGGATAGCGAATTGGCTTTAACCAAGGATGATTCGAAAAATAAATTCCGTAATTTTCATAAATTTCTCTTTCGAAAACATGAAACTGAAAATGTTTCGCGGTTATTGATTCGAGCGAAATATCTTTTGTTTTCGGCTGTTCATGTGAAAGAATTATTATTTTTTTTGTTTCATCATCGCCAATGCAACAAACAAATTTATACTTATCGGATAGAGGAAACGCAAAATAATTCAAGCAATGATTTGATTCAACTGACATCAATTCATCAACAGTTTTTTGAAATTCCGAATATGATAACACAGGAATATCAGTAAGTTTGATTGATGATGGATTGGATGTTATTTCGTAATATATTTTCGTCATTTTTTAATACTTAATTCTATAAAATCAGCCACAGATTCACAAATAATCATAATATTTTGTGATTACATTCACAAAATATTATGTTTCATATTCAAACACCAGCCAAACAAGCAATTCCATTTTGGTTAAATTTTAAATCAAAATTTCATCATTTCGGCAATCCTTGCACTATACCATTAATAAAATCAACCAATACAGCAGGTTGATTAAAGCAAATATAAATAACTATTCCAAACAATATATATTGTGAGATTGTTTGTATTGGGTTTATGCTTTTAGTAGTAACTATTTCGGGATTTCGTGGCTGCGAAAAAAGAATATGCATGACTCGCGTTGTCAAAGCATATAATACAAAACACAATAAAATCGCAGTTATGATTAAATAAAAATAATTACCATTATTAACCATTGCTTTTAAAAGTAAAAATTCAGATATAAAAAGTCCTGATGGAGGAATTGCAGTAATACATATTAATCCGAGCATTAATACAATTGCTCCTGCAGGATATAATTTTAAATAATTTCCCGAATCATCTAATTGATATGTTCCCATAACTTTATATGATTGTCCCATCTGATAGAATAAACCTGCTTTTGTTAATGAATGTAAAACAATATGCAAAATTGCTGCGTAATAGCCAATACCGCCAACTCCTATGGCAATTGCGACAATACCCATATTTTCCAAACTCGAATATGCAAGCATTCGCTTGTTGTGTTTTGCTTTCAACATGTATCCAGAGGCAATAAGCAACGATAATATTCCTGAAAGTATTAGTAAATTATTCATAAAAGTAAGAATAACCGTAGAAGAAAACAATGTGTAAACCCTGAAAATAGCTATAAAGCCAACGTTCATCAAAGTAGTTGAAATAAATGCACTGATTGGCGGAGGGGAAACAGTATGAGCATCAATGGTAACCGTGTGCATCGGAAATAGTCCCATTTTTGTACTATATCCAACAAAAATAAAAATAAAAGCAATTTTCAGATAAAGCGGATTTGCCTGTATTGCTGTTTGCGACAAAGAGTCAAAAGATAACTGTAATATCCGGTTTCCGTTTACAGTTAAACCAAGAAACATGATTCCAATATATGCAAGAGCAATTCCGATTGAACAAACGAAAAAATATTTCCATGTTGCTTCCAGAGAAAGTGCTGTTCGGTCGTGATAAATGAGTGCTGCAACGGCTAATGTGGTTGCTTCAACAAATATCCATACTGCTATCATTCCATTTGCCAGATAGGCACCCGACATTGCTACTATTAATGCTACAAGTGCCGAATGATAA
This sequence comes from Bacteroidales bacterium, assembly GCA_041671145.1. Taxonomy (NCBI): domain Bacteria; kingdom Pseudomonadati; phylum Bacteroidota; class Bacteroidia; order Bacteroidales; species Bacteroidales bacterium. The sequence continues at coordinate 57,164 of JBAZBZ010000008.1, forward strand.
ATAGCATACCTTTTCGGAGTTTCATCTTTAACATAAATAAAACCATGATAAATTGTAGTAAATGAGAGTAATGAAAGTATTGAAAGAAGCAATACTCCAAGTTTATCAAATGTGAAATATTCCAATTTTGTTTCTCCTACATGCAGCCAGCAATATATTGCTAATGCCAATTCCATAAATCCAAAAATAATAGTCATTGCTTTAACAATCGTCTTATTTTTATGCAAAACCATTGATAATGCAATAGAAATTGATAATATAAAAAACAAAAGCAAAAACATTTATTCGTCTTTTAGCATTGTTAAATCATCAGTATGTTGTTTCAAACGCATGGCAAATATTCCAAGTATCAATATACTCGCAAAAATATCGAGTAAAATGGCAATATTAATAAGCATCGGCATTTCATTGCCAATAGTAAGCGAAAATAAAAATACAGCATTTTCAATTACAAGAAATCCTATTAAATGGGAGAATATTTTTTTATGAGAAGTAATTAAAAAAAGTCCTGTGTACAATGCAAAGAATGAAACAATAAAATAAGTTATATTTCCAAGTCTTGTTTTTAATGAATATGCAATAATTATACTTAGCAACAAACCGATAGATACAAATATCAAAGAAAATAATCCGGGTAAAGCTTTGACATGTACTCTTTCTTCGCCTGTTTTATTTATTATTTTATATAATAAAAATGGGACGGCAATTCCTTTGAATATTAATGTTTCTGATGATACAAATAAAAAATTTCCGATAGTTAATGCTTTTAGTTCGAAGAGAGCAAGAGCAAATAATAAAAATCCCTGAAAACATACAAGGTTTGTATAAATTCTAAAACGTTCGGTAATTGAAAAATACAAGAGTGTAATTGCAAACAATATGACAATTAGTATATCCATTATTTAAGCATTTGATGTAATAATAACAAACTCAAAATAAATGCTACAAGAGCAATAGAACTCAAGCTAACAATAAATTGCGGGTTCTTCATTAGCTTTTTTCTTGCTCTGAAAGATTCCAAAAACCCTATTATTGCAGCAAATATTATTTGCGTCGAAAAATAAATAGAAAGCTGAAGAACAATTGGTAAATTAACCGGTATAACAAAATTAGCAATAAAAGTGCCGTAAATTGCAAATTTCAACGTAGTTCCAATTTGTATCAAAGCGAGGTCAAATCCGCAATGGTCAAGAATCATTACTTCGTGAATCATTGTTAATTCGAGATGTGTCTTTGGGTCGTCAACAGGCATGCGACTATTCTCAATCATTGCAATTTGAATTAACAGATAAATCAATATTATGGAAATAATAAAATAATAGTGATTTGCAAGCTGCAGGTTTGCAAATATTTCTTGCATTGAGGTATATCCTGTCAATAAAGCAATAGTTCCTATTAAAATAAAAAATGCTGGCTCAACAAGCATTGAATAAAGAGCTTCGCGGTTTGCACCCATACCTTCGAAACTGCTTCCTGTGTCCATAGCACTTAAAATGAAGAAAAATTTACCAAGTGCGAGCAGATAAGCAAAAAGAATGAAGTCGCCATTAAACCCGAAAATTAATTTATATCCTGCAAATGGCATAAGAAGCATAGCGCAAATAATTGTTGTTATATATATAACCGGTGCTATTTGAAAAATATAACTTGTAGTACTACTAAAAGTACTGCTTTTTCTTAACAGGATTAGGATATTTTTCCATGGCTGTAAAATATCTGGGCCTTTTCTTCCGCTTGTAATACTTTTTATACGGAGAATTATTCCCGGAAAAAATAAAGCAGTTATCAATATCAACAAGAAACTTATCATATAAATTTTAAATACATCAAAATAAAAATTAATAAAATAAAAATAAAAGCATAAAGTATGTAATGTTGAATTTGTCCGGTTTGTAAGCGGGCAAGTTTTTTCAGAATCATCATTAAGAAATCAACAATTTTTAAAATAGTTTTTTTAAAAACATCTTCAGGATGTGTATAAAATGAACGTTTGGCAGGAAATATCTCGTTTTCGCTTATTTGATTATATTCTTTTTTGATATGAAGCAATGGTCGTGCAATGTCGCTAAAATTATTTGCAAAAGATGAACCGGTATATTGTTGTTTTCCCGAAATATTAGCAGAGCCGCATCCCCAGGTCGTTCCATAATTAACTTTTCTTTTTTTTAACATTTTTGAACGAAGAATAATAAGCGAACCTGTAATAACAATCAATGTAATGCTAATTATGCCGATTTTACTGAACGTGTCTGTGATTGACAAAATGTAGCTGTCGGTATTTATTTTAAAAAGCCCCGAAACAATAATGGTTATGGGCTTAATAAATATCATCGGAAATAATCCGATAGCAATTATTGCCAGTGAAATTAATAATTGCGGAAATAACATATCATTACCGACTTCGTTAACTTCATTCTCCATCTTTTTTCTTGATGTTCCAAGAAAAACAACACTAAAAACTTTTGTAAAGCAGAATATCGCAAGTCCTCCGATTAAAACCAATGCGATTATTGCAAGAAGCATTAAAATTGAATTGTGAAAGGTACCGGTAGTAAGACCTTTAAATAAACCCAAATAAATTAAAAATTCTGAAATAAAACCGTTTAATGGAGGCAACCCGCAAATGGCAATAGAGCCAATGAGAAAGAATGCTGCAGTTTTCGGCATTTTATGAATCACACCACCAAGTTGTTCGATGTTATGAGTGTGATAATTTTTATAAACCGAGCCCGCACTATAAAATAAAAGTGATTTAAATAACGAGTGATTTAGCACATGAAGCAATGCTCCGCTGAATCCAAGCATTACAAGTAAAGGATTATTAATGCCCAACCCGATTGTTCCCAGACCAATACCCATGCCTATTATCCCAATGTTTTCGATGCTATGATAAGCAAGCAGTTTCTTTAAGTCATGTTGAATTATAGCAAACATTACTCCAAGAATGCCGGATATTGCGGAAATTAACAAAATAAAAAAACCAATTAAATACAAATCGAAATGCACATAACTTAGAACTCTAATAATTCCGTAAATCCCCATTTTTATCATAACTCCGGACATTGTTCCGGATACATGTGAAGGAGCAGCCGGATGAGCATCAGGCAGCCATGTGTGCAGAGGAATAAAACCTGCTTTTATAGCAAATCCCACAAAAAACATCATAAATAAAAAGCTATTGTTGTGATTTGCAAAATATATTTTTAGCGCATCAAAACTTATATTTCCTGTTTCTGATTGACAAATTAAAAATGCAATTAAAAGAAAAACAAATCCGATATGCATTTGAATAAGATAATTTACTGCGGTTTTTAATGTTGAGCGTTTTTCACCTTCAAATAAAATCAAAATAAATGATGAAACAGCCATTAATTCCCATGCAATAAGAAAAGCAAATCCGTTTCTGAAAACTAAAACCAACAGCATGGATACATGTAATAACAAGTAATTACAATAATGTATTGCTATTTCATAAGAACTTTTTTTACTTAAATACGGCTGTAAATATCCTTTTGAAAAAAGCATTCCCGTGAGCATTGTGAAATTAGTCACAATCATAAAGAATGCACTTAAGTTGTCAATAATTATTTCTGTTGAAAATATATAAAATACAAAAGGAGTTGAGCCAAAATTGATAAGTAGAGAAATAGCAGGTATAGAGCTTATTACAGAAACATATAAAGTTATAAAAAGAGCAAAGTAATAGCGTAGTTTTGAAGAGATAATCAAAATTAATAAGGACAAAACAACAGGTAATATCAACAAAAAATCCATCATTTACTTAGGTATCTTAATATCCTAACGTTGATTTACTCTAAATAAAATTAGCATTTATTAAAGAATAAAATTTTAAACAAAAGTATTATAATTATTAGTAATCAGTAATTTTTTTGTGAATTTCTTTCTTCTGCAAAACAAAATCAGTTTTCAGTTAAATCAATGAGGAACAAATTTTGCACTATATGGATTAAAACTGTTGAAATTAATACAAACCCTGCGAGGGCTTCGAACTCTCGCAGGATTTAAAAGTTAATTTGCGACATACTCAACATTTCTGCAATTGCTGAGTTTAACAACATTCAATGCTTTTGAATAAGCAAGAATATTAGAAATCACATCGTTGCATGGAGATATTTCGGAATCGTCAAGCAATTTTTTTGTTTTTCCGAAAGAAACAAATCGTTTTTTTACAAATTCGTCTTCTTCAATTGCTTGTTTTAATTCTTTTGCGTCAGTTTGGTTTGTTTCGTTGTATGTATAAAGAATTAAGTCATTAAGGGTAAATGTTTTTTTCATAGTTGGTTTTTAGTTAATAATAACTTTTATTTCATTAAAACGCCATATTGTTTTCAATATTGTATAATTTTAAACAAAATTTTTAAAATTCTTTTTGTAAATTTGTCAGATAATAAATTTATTTAATATTAATATGAAATATAAACGAATCCTGTTAAAATTAAGCGGTGAATCATTGATGGGAAGCAATCAGGCAGGCATTGACCCCACAACAGTGAATGGATATTGTGAAGAAATTAAAGCTATAGTTGCTGAAGGGGTTCAACTTGGAATTGTTGTTGGCGGAGGCAATATTTTCAGGGGTTTAAAAGGATTAAAAGAAGGATTCGACCGTGTTCAAGGTGATTATATGGGAATGTTGGCAACTATCATCAACAGCATGGCTCTTCAATCATTATTGGAGAAAAATAATGTTAAAACCAAAATATTATCAGGCATTACGATAGAACCTGTATGCAAAACTATGAGCAGGAAAATGGCATTGAAATATATGGTTAACGGTTATGTTGTGATTATAGCTGGTGGAACAGGAAATCCTTATTTTACAACAGATACAGCAGCAGCTTTACGTGCTGCAGAAATTAAAGCCGAAGTAATTCTTAAAGGAACAAGAGTAGATGGAGTTTATAATACCGACCCTGAAAAAGACAAGAATGCTGTAAAATTCGATAATTTAACTTTTAACGAAGCGATTGATAAAGGACTTGGGATAATGGATTTAACCGCATTTACATTTTGCAGGGAAAATAAAATTCCGATTATAGTTTTTAATATGAACGTAAAAGGTAATCTGAAAAGAATAATTAGAGGCGACAAAGTAGGAACACTTATTAATAATTTATGAAGTGGTGAAGTAGCAAAATAATTGTTCTATAATCATAAATTTTATAAAAAATGGAAAACTCCGAAAACAGAAATCAGGAACTTTGGGAATTAGCAAGTGCACGTGCCGGCTTTAAAGTGCATTTAACGGTTTATATTCTTGTAAATCTTTCTTTGTGGGGTATTTGGTATTTTTTAACAATAATAACTGAAGAAAAAACCTTTTCATATTGGCCTATTTACCCGATGCTTTCATGGGGAATTGGTTTGTTGTTTCACTATATGAGAGTTTATCACTGGACAAATAACTGGACGGAAAAAGAATACGAAAAACTTTTAAAAAAGAAACAAAATAAACAATTAGAATAAATTGATAATAATAATTAACTTGTTTCAAGAACCGTATAAAATTATTTTATTTTTTATTAATTATTAAAACCAATAAACTTATGAGTGAGCAAGCTAAACAGTGCATAGACGAAACCAAAAATCAGATGCAGGCAGCAATATCGCATCTGGAAAAAGAATTGATGAAAGTACGTGCAGGAAAAGCATCTCCGCAAATGCTCGATTCTATTCTTGTTGACTATTACGGAACAATGACTCCCCTTAATCAGATTGCAAACATCAGCACTCCCGATGCTAAAACTATTGTTGTCCAGCCATGGGATAAGTCGGTACTTACGGTAATAGAAAAAACAATATTAAACGCAAATCTCGGATTTAATCCTAAAAATGATGGCATGGTTTTGAGAATTACTGTTCCAACGCCAACCGAAGAAAGAAGAAAAGAGCTTGTAAAAAAAGCAAAAACCGAAGCTGAAAATGCAAAAGTTACTATAAGAAATATTAGAAGAGATATGAACGAGCATGTAAAAAAGCTTCAGAAAAACGGATTACCCGAAGATGTTGCAAAAAATACCGAAAACGAAATTCAAAACTTTACAAATAATTTCACCAATAAAGTTGACCAAATTTTTTCTATAAAAGAAAAAGATATTATGACGGTTTAAAATTAGAATTATTTAGCTCATAACTTGTAATACATTCTGGTCTTCCTTTGAAATATTACATTTGGTGTTTGGGTATTTCTTATATGACCTGAACATTATAATAATTGCAACTACTAAAAATCCTGCTCCGGCAATAAAAGTTCCGGAGAAACCAACCCAACGATAAAAAATCACACCTACAAAAGGAGCAAATATTGAACGATACCCGGTAAGTGTCATGTGAATTGACTGATAGTTGGCAACATCTTTATTTTTACAAAAATAAGCGGAGCCGATATTCCATAAAAGCGACATGGTTGCTGCAAATATTCCATTAAATAAAACAAATAACAACATAAAAAAATAAAGTTTTAATCCCATAAATTCAAAATAATAAGGAAATTGTTCGGTAAAAACCAAACATAATAAATACATCATAATTGAGGCAAATGTTATTACACCAAACTTTCTGGGGTCAATTTTACCTATTAGTTTTCCAAAAAAAGGAAGCATGATAATTGCTAAAATATTATAAGAATTTTTATAAAATGCCACGCTTGAATAATTAAGATTTAATCCTTTTTCAAAAAATATAGTCATAATACTTATTGTTCCCATAAAAGCAAATCCATAATACATAAATCCTATTTCAAAATGACGATATGCTATATTCTTTTTTATTATCTGATTCATATTTAAAAATGATTTTTTTATTGCATCGAGGAGTTTTATCTTTTCAGTATTTTCAATGCTTTCAATGAAATTTATCTTAGATAATAAATAAATAGAAAATATGCTTAATAATGCTACTAAAGGGAAAATATAAGTAAAAGCATAATGGTCAAAATCGAGCAATAAGCCATAAATAAAAGTAATTACCAACATTACAACTTTATTTGCAGAAGTAGCAAAACTGTACAATCTCCCAAAATTTTCATGTTTGTAATTAACTTTTAAAAAAAGATTTATTATCGGGTTAAATATAGGTAGTGATAAGTAATAAATAAAGAAAATTGTCAGGAAAACAAAATGCAAATAAGAATTGGCAATAGTTTCAATTTCTGAATGAGGAAAGAAAAATAAAAAAGCAAGAGGTACCCGGCTCATAACAGCAACTTGCCGAAGTAATTTCTTTTTATTTTTTATATGTTTAACAAATTCGTTGAAAATAATGGTAACAACATAAACCACAGAACTGAAAAGGAATAAAATACTAAGTTGAATGTCGTTTCCTTTTAAACTTTTTACAAAAACAAATTCATTTAAAGCCAATACGCCTAAAATAACTCCGTCAATAATTGAATAAATTAAATGCAGATTAAATGTGTTTTTTTCTTCAGGCGATAATTCCATTTTTTTTATCCCAAACATAAATATTTCCTGAGTAATTAGTACTTAAAATTAAAAAACTTCAGTTGCAATAAACATTCTGAACTTTAGGCACTAATTATTGATATTTCATGTGCTTAAATTTTGTAAGTAATCAAAATTTCTTCTGTTAATTTGCTGTTGTATTTATTTAAATACTATGTTTGCAAACTAATTTTACCGCAGATTATCGTTGAAATAAATTCTGCGAATATCAGCGTAATCTGCGGGAAATAAAAAATTTAATTACTCTGTACAATTTTTACATATAGAAATTATATCTCTGTGTGATAGATTTTTTTTTCTAAATTTTTTGTAAAATTTATCATTTAAAATTTCATTAAAAGTATTTTTTTTCAAATCACCCAATTTGTATTCCGCATTTTTGTCAAAGCAACAAGGAACAACCTTTCCGTCGTAAGTTATAACAGGGTTTGTCCATAAACGGAAGCATTTATTTTTAAGTTTATTTTTAATAATATACTTTTCTCCAACTTTTCTGTACCTCGAATATTTTTTATTTGAAGGAATTAAAATATTTCCATTCTCAAAATCGTAAATTTGTGCCGATTTAAGTTCAAATTTGTTTACTTTAAGCTTTTTAGCTAATTTTTTAATTTCAGTTAACTCGTTTTCATTATGTCTGAAAACAAGAAATTGCAAAACAATGAAAGGATTTTTTCTTTTTAGTTCACTTTTAGTTTTTACAATATTTTCAACTCCTTCAATAACTTTATCAAATGAACCGCCGCTGCGGTAAGCTGAATAGGATTCCTGCGTTGTTCCGTCAAGAGAAATAATAAGTTTATCCAAACCCGAATCTATTGTTTTAAGTGCATTTTCTTTTGATAAAAAATGTCCGTTTGTTGAATCTTATACAAACATTTTTTTATCAGAAGCGTATTTTATTAATTCAAAAAAACGGGGATGAAGGTACGGCTCTCCTTGAAAATAAAGAGTAAGATAAATTGTTTTTTTATAAATTTCGTCAATTATTTTTTTATACAAATTAAAATCAATGTATCCTTTTTCTCTTGTAAGTAAACCTGAACCACTTGGACATTCGGAACATTTTAAATTGCAATAATTTGTAGGTTCAATTGTAATGCTTATTGGGAAACCAATATTTACGGACTTTTTAAAAACAGAAGAAATAAAAAAAGAAAATATATTTTTAGTTAAATTAAAAAATCTTTGAATGGATAATTTTGAATAGTAACTTGCAAATTCGTTTAAAAAATCTTTCAATCTTTCAATTTTTTAATCATTTAATACTGTCGTCTTTTTTTGTTTAACAATAACAAATATCTCCTCATTTTCTTTTTTCATAAGATATTTTTCGCGGGCAAATTTTTCAAGTATTTTATTATTTGTTGTGAGACCTTCAATTTCTTCTTTGCTTTTTTTAATTTCATCGGAATAATATTTTTTATCTTTTTGCAATTGATTCAATTCCGATTTTAACCTATATTGAATTATCATATTATTCTTGTCAAAAATTCCTACCCATGAAAGGAAAATAACCACAGCAATAACATATTTATTAATAAAAACTGATAATATTTTTTTGAAAACCTTCATGGTTAATTTTTGTTGTAATTTGTTTTTTTATAATACAAATGTACATTTTTTATAAATTACAAAGCATTATGTAACCCGAAAAATGAATAAATAATCTAAATAAAGAAAAATGAATGCGTTCTAAGAACAGAAGTAAGATGTATGAAGTATGAAAAAATCTACTTTTGGCTTTTATAACTTTGTTTTTTGTCTATTTATTACCTATACATAATAATGCATTTTTATTAACAAATGCTACTTTATCTTACTTTATACATCATACTTCATTTATCGTCATTCTTGCGACTCAATACTTGCGACTTTTGTCTAAATATTGTTATTGAGCCGTATTTATTTTATTTTTGCATCATGCAAAATAAATAAAATGGGAAAAGACAAAAAAGTTATTTTAATAATTATGGATGGATGGGGAATTGGTGATGGAACAAAATCCGATGTTATCACCGGTGCCAACACTCCTTTTATTAAAAATCTTATTAATGAACCTCATGCAAAACTTTTATGTTCCGGTGAAGATGTTGGTTTGCCAGAAGGACAAATGGGAAATTCGGAAGTAGGGCATCTTAATATCGGTGCAGGAAGAGTTGTTTATCAGGATTTGGTTAAAATAAATTTAGCAATAGGAGACAGCTCAATATCTTCAAATCCTGTGCTTATAAATGCTTTCAAGTATGCAAAAGAAAATAATAAAGCTGTTCATTTTTTGGGTTTGATTTCCGATGGCGGTGTTCATTCTCTTTCAACGCACTTAATGAAACTGTGTGATATTGCGACTGAATGGGATTTAAAAAATGTTTTTGTTCATTGCTGCACAGATGGAAGAGATACCGACCCTAAAAGTGGTTTGGGTTATATTAAAGAATTAAAAGAACATCTGAAAAAAACAACCGCAAGAATTGCTTCGCTTACCGGCAGATATTATACAATGGACAGAGATAAACGCTGGGAAAGAGTTAAGCAAGGATATGACTTACTGGTTCATGGCAAAGGAAAACAAACCACCGATATTTTAAAAGCAATTGAAGAATCGTATAATGAAGGTGTAACCGATGAATTTATTAAACCTATTGTAGTAGTTAATGATGACGGAAATCCACTCGGAACAATAAAAGAAGATGATGTATTTATTTGTTTTAATTTCAGAACCGACAGGTTGAGAGAAATAACAACAGTTTTGACACAAAAAGAAATGCCCGATTTTGAAATGCACACTATTCCTTTGCAATATTTAACAATGACAAGATACGACGAATCGTTTAAAAATGTAAATATAATTTTCGATAAAGATGATGTTAAAAATACCCTTGGTGAGATGATTTCAAAAGCCGGAAAGAAACAAATCCGCATTGCCGAAACCGAAAAATATCCGCATGTTACATTTTTCTTTTCAGGCGGAAGAGAAGAACCGTTTGAAGGTGAAAGCAGAATTTTAATTCAATCACCCAAAGTTGCAACTTATGATATGAAGCCCGAAATGAGCGCTTATGAAGTTAAAGATGCAATTGTAAAAGAATTGAAAAAAGCAGAAGCTGATTTTGTGTGCCTTAACTTTGCAAATGCCGATATGGTTGGTCATACTGGTATTTATCCGGCAATAATACAAGCCCTCGAAGCAGTTGATAAATGTGTTGCTGAAACTATTACTACTGCAAGAGCAAATGGTTATTCGGTAATATTAACTGCTGACCACGGAAATGCTGACCTTGCTTTAAATGCTGATGGTTCGCCAAATACAGCTCATTCAAATAATCCTGTTCCAATATATTTGCTTGATGATGATTACAAAAAAATAAATGACGGAAAATTGTGCAATATTGCACCAACTATTCTAAAGCTTATGAATATTGATATTCCGAAGGATATGACAGGAAAAATTTTAATTTGAAATAAACTAGACCTAACAGGTCTTGGATACCTCTGTTAGGTTTAATACCAATAAATTATTTTTTCAAAAAACTTAAAAAAATTATTTAAATGCAAAACCCCGCAATGGTTTAAACCATTGCGGGATTCGATAAAAAAATCCTTTGAAGCTTGCAACTATAATTTCACTAATTTATCGCCATCCAAAACCGGAATTATGTCGGTAACATCTTTTGTAAAGCAATACTCGATAACATTGTCGAGACCGAGTTTTCTGAGGCGTTCTCTGTGTGCAAATTTCTGAACGTAACCTATTAAATCTTTTTTTGCAACGTTCCATAAATCAAGCGAAGCCATTGCAGAATCGCAATTCAGTTTTAAATTAAATTTTTTATTACTTAATAAATTTTCAATAACAGCACCCGCAAATATTGTATCTTCAAGGTTAAATCTGTTTTTCCAACCGGCACAAAGAATTGTTATGTTTTCATTTTCTTCAACCAGCCAATTACAAAGGGAAGTAATATTTAAAAAAGAACCGATTGCAACTTTTTTACAATCTTTCGCCAACTCAATTGCCTGCGTACCGTTAGTTGTAGTAACTACAAAAATTTTATCATTTACATTTTCTTTGCTGAAATTAAAAGGAGAATTGCCAAAGTCAGCTCCTTCAAGAACAATTCCGTCTCTTTCGCCTGCAACAAGATATCCCTTTTCCTTATATTTTTTTGCCTCTTCAATTGTAGCAACCGGAATAATGTGTTTTACGCCATTTGCAAATGCAGTGCAAATTGCAGTAGTTGCTCTAAGAATATCAACAATCACAACAATGCTGTTTCTTTTCTTATGAAGATTAAATAATAAAGGAGTGAAGCTAACTTCAATTGTTCTTTCCGAATGATTCACCATAAAATTCATAGAAAATGTTTGTCGTTTGTAGTTTGTGGTTTGTAGTTTTTTAACAACAAACGACAAACTACGAACATATTTATTTCTTATAGAAAGGCAGTTTTACAACCTTTGCTTTCATAGCTTTATCGCGGATATTAATAAATATTTCTGTTCCTTCTTTTGCAAAAGCCGAATTAACATATCCCATGCCAACTCCTATTTTTAACGAAGGTGCCATTGTGCCCGATGTAACATGTCCGATTTTATTTCCGCTTCCATCAGCAATTTCGTATTCGTGTCGAGGTATTGCTTTTTCGAGCATTTCAAAGCCCACAAGTTTTTTTGTAACGCCTTCGGTTTTTTGTTTTAATAATAATTCTTTATCAGTAAAATTTTTACCGTCAACAAATTTTGTTATCCAACTCAAACCTGCTTCAATTGGCGAAGTTGTATCATCAATATCATTTCCGTATAAACAAAAACCCATTTCCAAACGAAGTGTATCTCTTGCTCCCAAGCCAATTGATTTTATTCCGAATTCTCTTCCTGCTTCGAAAATTGCCTTATAAACCTTTTCGCCGTCTTTATTATCCATATATAATTCAAATCCGCCAGAGCCGGTATAACCTGTTGCAGAAATAATCATATCTTTTACACCTGCAAGTTCACCTTTTACAAAAGAATAATATTCAACTTTACTTAAATCAACATTTGTTAATTTTTGAAGAACATTGATTGCTTTGGGTCCTTGCACTGCCAACTGTGCAATTTCATCAGATGCATTATATAAAACAGCTCCGAATGAATTTTGTGAATTAAGCCAGTTCCAATCCTTTTCAATATTAGATGCATTCACAACAAGTAAATAAGTTTCATTGTTAATTTTGTAAACCAATAAATCATCTACTATTCCGCCTTTTCCATTCGGCAAACAAGAATATTGTGCTTTGCCGTCAATTAATTTTGAAGCATCGTTGGTTGTAACTTTTTGAATAAAATCAAGTGCTTTAGGTCCTTTAACCCATATTTCGCCCATGTGAGAAACATCAAAAACGCCTACTCCTTTTCTCACTGTTTCATGTTCTATATTTATACCTTCAAATTGCACCGGCATCAAATAACCTGCAAAAGGAACCATCTTAGCTCCCAATGATTCGTGCATGCTTGTAAATGCTGTTCTTTTCATTGTTGTATTTTATTAAATTACTAATTCAGTTAATTGAAACAAATTTATAAATAATTTTATATTTCAAATAAAATAATGGGGAAAAGTTTAGGAAGAATTGTAAAAATAGTTGTCGGTTGTTAGTTGTTGTTTAATTGCCAAATTGTTTAATTGTTATATTGCTAATATCATTGATGAAATCTTTTTTCTAATGACTTACGACTTACTACTTTTGACTTTTATTTTTCGCTTTCTCGGCTACAATGCACTTTTCTGCTTTGCAATTTATTGCAGGTTTAGCATGTTTTTTGTTGCTTGAAGGTTCCCATCCTAATAGTAAATACAACGCAAAAAACCCCAATATATAAGCTACAATTACATGCCATCCTTTTTTTATCCATTCAATTACATTTCGTGCTTCAGGGAATTCGTTAGTAATAGCAACGCCTGCAGATGAACCGAACCAGAGCATTGAACCTCCGAAACCAACGGTATATGCCAACATTCCCCAATCGAAATGACCTTGCTCCAAACAAAGTTTTGTTAATGGTATGTTGTCAAAAACTGCCGAAGCAAAACCCATGATAAAAGCACTTACCCATGAAGCACCGGGAAGTGTTTCAATAGGCATTAATGAAGCGCAGGTTACAAGACATAAAAGAAATATCGTTCCTTTGATTGCATTTGATATTTCATTCCATGGTATTTTTGTAAAAGTTATTCCAGTTAAAATTGCCGCCCATACTCCTACTGCAGGCATATCAAACAAAACATTACCGAATATTGCTCCTGCTAAAATAAAAATTATTATTGTTATTTTTTTCCAATCAATATTATGTCTTTCTTTAAATCTATGTCTTATGTGTTGATATTTGTGTTGCTGATGAGAAGCGAACCATCCAAAAAAAAGCATGGCGACAATTGCTGCAACGTAAGCATGAAACACATTAAATGCACTTACTCCGTCAATCCACATCATTGTTGTTGTTGTATCACCCAAAACACTGCCGGCGCCGCCAGCATTACTTGCAGCAACAATAGCGGCTATGTAACCAACATGTACTTTGTTATTAAAAACAACTAAAGCAATTGCTCCACCTATCATTGCTGCGGCAATGTTGTCAAGGAATGCAGATAAAATAAATACAAAAACTAAAAGTATAAATGGTGCTTTCCAGTCGGAAGGTAAAAATTTAGTAATAAGTTCGGGCATACCCGAATCTCTGAATATTCTTGCCAGAACAGCAAAACCAAGCAGTAAGCCAAATAAATTCAACAATATTGACCATTCTCCCTGTCGTAGTTCTTTATTTGTTAATTGTTGAAAAAAAGAATAATCTTTACCAAAGAAATGTTCGAATGTGTTGAATCCGTTGTCAAAAATCAGTTTATAAATTAAAATAACCGATAAGCCAATTAATGCAACCCAAAAAGTTTTATTATGGAAAACCGCTACTCCAATTAATATCAAAGCGAATAAAATGAATTCAATTCTGATATTTAAAATTGATAAAAGAAAATCCATAAAAAGAAAATTATTATTTTTGCAAATTTAGGGAAATAGCATTTATAAAAAATGAAAAGTGTTAAACTTACGCTTAACACTTTTCAAGATAAAACTTTATCTGGGAATTAAAAATTATATATAAAAGCCAGCAATCCTCTTGTATTTGCAACTGCTTTATTATTTGTTGAGCTTCCTTTTTTATCACCATTAGCAGTGCCGTACATTGCAAAAGTATATTCACCTTCAAGAGCAATACTCAATTTTCCTGATATGAATACAACTCTCGGAGAAACTCTGTACAAATAATCAATGTTGGAACCTCTGGAATAATTTGTGCCTTTAACAGAATCAGCAGCTCCCATATTTTTTGTATAACCGGCAAAAAGTCCGACTTGAATTTTCTTTCCATTTGTCTGAACTTCGCCCCACACAGAGCCAGTATTAATGTTTGTATATTCACACTTACCTGTTGCTGCATCCGTAGCTTTTTCTACAGCATAGCCACCGAGCATTGTAAGGTCATAAGCATTCTGAGCATAAACTCCTTCAATTTTTATAGTAACTGGTTTAAATTTTAATTTCATAAAAGCAATTGCAGATATGCTTGCTATTGATTCATCAACTTTGTATTTTGCAGTAACGGCATTAACATGAGTAACTTTCCATGTAACAGTATCAACAATATCTTTAGCGGGAGTTATTGTAACTTCGCCGTATAATCTTGGTACGAATACTTTATAATCAACACCTATTCCGAAAACATGCTCTGTTGAATCGGGTTTGAATTGAATCTGAAAATGACCATCAGGCATTCCTGAATTTCTCAGATATTTTGTGCTGACACCATCGGGACCTGTTCCCTGAAAATCTCTTTCAGAGTATGCACAAAATATTAAACTAAGCTGACCTAATTTTTGTGTTAAACGTAACTGCGGATTTCTTGAAAATGGCTGAAATGGAGCACCGGTATTAAATGATATCACTGCGGGAAATGATTCGACGATAAACATAGGGTTCCAGTATTGTCCTGCCAGTAATTCTGTAGTTTTCCAATTCATTTTAACAAAAGCATGGCGTAATCTAAATCCATTAACATCGTCGAGACCTGAGCCGGAATTTCCAAAAAAATCGGCTTCAACAACTCCCGATGTTTTTGCACCAAATGCATTTGGACCTGTTATTGCACCTTTCAATCTTGATTGAATGGAAAGCATATTAAAATTTGGTTTTTCATTTATATCCTTTTTATTTGCATCAAGTAAAATGTTATCGGGATATAATAAAAAATGACCTTCACGTATATTTATTGTTTGTCTCGTGTCATAAAAAACATCAGTTTTTACGAAGCCGGAAAAATTAATTCCGAACTTCGGAGCTTCATCTTTTTTATCTTGAGCATTAACAATTAAAGGTAACATGACTAAAATTGTCAGAGATTTTAAAATTAATTTTTTCATAATATTTTTTTAAATTAGTTAAATAACTGTTTTTTGCTTGTTTTTCATTTTATTGCTTACCATAGAGTAGTACAATAGTTATTAAAAATATTAATCCTGAAAATTATTTTTTGCAAATATATAATATAATTAATAGTGAGTAATAAATATTTTTTTTGTATTTTGTAGTTGATATACATAAATAATAAGTGAAGCTATTTCATAAGCACCAAGGTTGGCTGAAATAGGTTAATATTATCTCTTTTTCTTCGGGCTGGTTGTGAGTAAAACAGCAAGCACCATCATAAACCTGAGAGAATGGTAAGACAACCAAAGTTTGAACTGGTTAAGATGGTTTTTTTTCTTTTCATACTCATCTTTTACAACTTCAATACATCCGGTTTCAATTATTTCGTCAATTTTCTTATTAAAGTCGGTAGAAAATTGTTCATTATAAACATTGAGATTTAATTCCAGACTGCCGTATACGCTCAGGTAATTAAGGTTAAACGAGCCAATTGTAGTCCATATATTATCTATTATTGCAACTTTACCGTGAACAACTGAATCCTTCCATTCATAAATTTTTATTTTATTTCTAAAAAGCCAGTCATATAAAAATCTTTGAGCATATAAGCTTAATTTAACATCTGATGTTCTTGATAAAATTATTCTTGTTGACACACTTCTTTCAGCAGCTCTTTTAAGAATTTTTCTGAATTGTCTGCCGGGTAAAAAATATGCGCCTACTATTGTTATTGATTCTTTTGAATGTTTAATGGCATTTTTATATCCGGATGAAATATTATTTTTATTCATAAACCAGTCATTCTCACTGAACTTTACAAGGTATATATTTGTATTATCCTTATTTTCGTTAAAGTGGAAATGTTTTCTTTTCACTCTTCTCGACCATATATACTTACATATTTGACGTGCATCCTCTGCAACATTTCCTTTTACTTTTACTGCAAAATCGAGCCAACCTTTTCCTTTCGGTGTGTCGCGGTATTTATCGGCAATATTAATTCCGCCGATAAAAGCTATTTTCGAATCAATCTCAACGAGTTTATGATGCATTCTTCTGCCGAAACTCATTCTTTTAAATGACAACAAAGGAGAAAAAAATCGCATTTTAATTCCGTAAGTTTTCATTTCGGCTACAACTTCATCGGGAAATGCTTTTGAACCAAAAGCATCCAGCAAAACAAAAACTTTAACTCCACGTTCTGTGGCTTTTATTAATGCATCAACAATACGCTTACCTGTGGCGTCATAATCAAACAAATAAAACTGTAGATTGATTGTGGAACTGGCTTTATTTATGGCATCTTCGAGCTGCTCGTAAAAATCATTACCGCTGATTATCAAAGATAACTCTTCGGCTGTATTATATTTATTCAAATATTTCCAGCGTATCATTTTTAATAATATTTAATTGAGTTTCAGAGATAATTTTTTTAAAAATATAAATCAAACTGAAGTAAGATGTACGAAGTATGAATTGCAAGAGCTTTAAACTTTAAACTCTTTTACAAGTCCCTGTATAATTGTGTTTGTTTATATATGTTTGCAAATATTTCTTTATCAGTTTTGCTGAAAACAATATTTCTTCTTTGGCAAACTCTTTCTGCAACTTCAATTGCTTTATCTAAATCAAAATTTGTTAATTGACTTGCTCCGCCCCACGAAAACGAAGGCAGAAAAGTACGCGGAAATCCCGAACCAAAAATATTTGCACTTGTTCCCACAACAGTACCTGTATTAAACATGGTATTTATTCCACACTTTGAATGGTCGCCCATAAATAAACCGCAAAACTGAAGTCCTGTGTCAACAAATGTTTTTCGGGGATAATTCCAGAGTTTCACATTTCCGTAATTATTTTTCAGATTTGAGTTATTCGAATTGGCGCCAATATTGCACCATTCGCCAATTACCGAATTACCGAGAAATCCATCGTGTGCTTTATTTGAATAACCGAATATTACCGAATTTACAATTTCTCCACCTGCTTTTGAATGCGGACCTATGGTAGTTGGACCATAAATTTTAGCACCCATCTTAACAGTAGAATTTTCACATAGTGCAAAAGGTCCTCTGACCATGCTTCCTTCCATTACCTGAGCATTCCTGCCAATGTATATGCAACCGGTATTTGAATTTATTGTTGAGCATTCAACTTTTGCTCCTTCTTCAATAAAAATATTTTCTTTATCGCCAATAAGATTGTTTGATTTGCTAAGTTTCTGCGACTTTCTTCTTTTTGTTAAAATTTCAAAATCTGCTTTTAATGCATCGCCGTTTTTAGTAAATATATCCCACAGGTTATTTATTCTGAATATATTTTCATCAATATTTATTTTTTCATATTTTTCAAAATCCTCAACATTGAATTTTTTTATATTATCACTATCAAGATGCATTGCAATTATCGCCGAATCTTTTATAAGCACCTGATTGATTTTAAGGATTTTTATTTTCTGAAGTAAATTTGCATCCGGTATTACGGAGCCATTGATTAAAATATTGTCGCTTTCTGTTTTCAACGGAAATTTAATTGAAAGATATTCTTCGGTATAACTTGATATTGGTTGTCCGATATAATTTTCCCATTTCTCGCGGATTGTCAGAATTCCGATGCGAATGTCAGCAACGGGGCGAACGAATGTAAACGGTAAAAGTTCATCCCTTACATAATCATCAAATAAAATAAAATTCATAATAAAATAAAATTAGTATTGGCTAAAATATAAAAAAACTCAATAACTCAAAAGAAAAATATTTTTTTTCTTGTATCTTACGACTCTTTTAGATTTTCAACAAATTTTTCATATTTTATTCTCTCAATTGCAGAGCCCTTAAAGATTTTCATAAACTCTTCTTTTGTCAGCGTTTGCCAATCTTTTCTTGTAAAAGTTTTAATTTCAGGAAATATATCAAAAGATTTTTCTTTTGTTGGTACTGAAAATTTATTCCACGGACAAACATCCTGACAAATATCGCAACCCAAAATCCAACCATTCATCTTGTCTCGAAATTCTTCGGGAATATTATTTTTAAGTTCAATTGTTAGATAAGAAATACATTTTCGCGCATCCAGAATGTATGATTTCACAAGGGCTTTCGTGGGACATGCTTCAATACATTTGTTGCAGCTTCCACAAAGATTTTTTGCGGGTTTATCATAATCAAGTTTCAAATCAATTATTAATTCTCCTATAAAATGAAATGAACCGGATGTTTTATTTATCAAGATAGTGTTTTTTCCTCTCCAGCCAAGTCCTGCCTTTTCGGCTAATGCTTTTTCGAGAACCGGAGCAGAGCCAACAAATATTCTGCCATTTGTTTTGCAAATATTTTTATTTATGAATTCCCATAATTTTAATAATTTATTTTTAACTACATCGTGATAACCTTTACCCATCGCGTACTTTGCGATTTTGTATGAATTTTTAAAATTATTTTTTTCTTTCGGAAAGTAATTTTGTAAAACAACAACTACTGATTTGGCTTTTTCGACAAGCAATGCAGGATTTAATCTTTTATCAATATTATTCTGCATATACAACATTTCGCCATTAAAACCGGCTTTTAGCCAATTATCTAATTTTTCTTTTTCTTCTTTTAAATATTCAGCTTTAGTAATTCCGCAAAATGAAAACCCAAGACGTTTTGCTTCTGATTTGATTGCTTTTGTATATTCTGATTTCATTTTTTTTCGATGTAGAAGGTATTAAGTATGAGGTATGAAATTTGAAATTGACTTTTTCTTTCTTCATACCTCGTGCATCATACTTCAAATTTCAAAGTAATAATGTTTTCAGAAACATCCAATTTTACTTTCCTTCCCATGAACAAAGCTCTGTTGTCTTCTATATGTCCGGCGGGAAAATCAAAACAAACGGGATAATTAAATTCAGCAACAGTTTCGGAAATAATTTCGTATGCAGTTTTACCGAAGGGAATTGTATTGTCTTTCATTTCTGTCATTCCGCCGACAATTAATCCGGCAATATTTTCGAGCTTTCCACTTCTTTTCAAATTCATGAACATTCTGTCAATATGATAAAGATATTCATCCAAATCTTCTATAAATAAAATTTTATTATTTGTGTCAATATCTGAAATGCTGCCATTTAAACTATAAAGAACAGATAAATTTCCACCTGTAAGAACTCCTTCGGCTTTTCCTTTTTTGTTTAATTTATTTTCAGGAATTTGATATGAAATATTTTCTCCGAATAATGCTTTTTGCATTGTAATGAAAGAATTATTTTCATTCCATTTTTCGGGCATATTCAAAAGCATTGCTGCATGCAATGTTTCGATATTATAATTTTTATTTATATGTGAATGCAAAACGGTAATATCACTGAAACCCGCAACCCATTTAGGATTTTTTTTAAAATTCCTAAAATCAAGTTTATCAATTATTCTGACAGAACCATAGCCACCTCTCGCACAAATAACAGCTTTTATTGAATTGTCGTCGAGCATTTGCTGAAAATCGGAAGTTCTTTCTTCATCATTTCCTGCAAACTGATTATATTCTTTAAAAAGATTTTTCCCTAGAACAACTTCCAATTCCCAATCGTTAAACATTTTTATTGCAGGTTTTATTTCTTCGTAGGAAATTTTACGAGCTGTGGAAACTATTCCGATTTTATCTTTTGCTTTGAGGTATGGTGGTGTGAGCATTAAAAAAGTTGTTAATTGTTGGTTGTTAGAACATCAATATTTGATATTTTGTATTTTAAATTGTTGATTGCCCTTAGCTCGTAGTTTTTCTTGCGACTTACGACTTTTGTCTTATGTCTTTTTTATTTTTTTTCACACAACTCAATCAAAACTCCTGCAGTTGATTTCGGATGCAGAAACGCAATATCCAATCCCTCTGCTCCTTTTCGGGGTATTTTGTCAATAAGTTGAACATTTTTTTCTTCGGCTTCTTTTAATGAGCCATCAATATTTTCAACTGCAAAAGCAATGTGGTGAATTCCTTCTCCTTTCTTCTCAATAAACTTTGCAATTGCACTTTCAGCGTCAGTGGGTTCGAGCAATTCTATTTTTGTTTGTCCTAAAAGGAAAAAAGCGGTTTTTACTTTTTGTTCTTTTACTTCTTCGGTGGAATAACATTTTAATCCGAAAATATTTTCATAAAATTTTATTGATTCTTCCAGATTTTTTACGGCAATACCGATATGTTCAATGTAATTTGTTTTCATTGTTTCATTGTTAAATTGATAAATTAACTTTCAATAAGATTTTGACAAAAATACAACAAGAGAGGGAAAATACTTAATTATTTCTGTTTTTTTTCGGGTGGTGTATATTTATTTTTTTTGCTGCCTCCTCCGAAAACTGAAAAATGAACATAGCGCTTTGGATTGAGTCGCATGTCCTCAAACAATAAATTCAGTTCTTTTGATACCGATTTTAGATTTTTGTATAAGCTATCGTTATTTATAAGCATACCGAGAGAACCTTCGCCTTTATTTATTTTTTCAACTACTTCGTTTGTTTTTGTTAAAGTTGAGTTGACATTATTAATAGTTTTGCTTACATTAGCTTTTGTAAGCGAATCGCTGATATTGGAAAAATTATTGATTATGTTACTAATTTTCTGATTATTGTTTTTAACATTTTGACTTATTGATTCAATATTTCCGATTATCATGGCAAGACGATTACGTTGCGATGAAACTAATGTATCTACATTATAAGAAGTATGTTCCAGATTTTTTATTGCAAACATGATGCTTTCAAAGGTTTTTGATAAGTTTTCACGTGCATTTTCATTAAATACAGTTTGAATAACAGTTAAAACAGAATCTAATGAAAGCAGCATGTCTTCGGCTTTTACTTTTAGCGGAATTATTTGCTGATTTACTTCATCCTTTAAAGTAGGTTGAATAACAGAAGAAAGCGTGTCGCCGGGTAAAATATAATTTTTTGAATCACCGAGTTTTATTTCTATTGACCTTGTACCAATCAAATCGGAAGATATCTGAGCCACTGAATTTTTGGGAATTTTAAAATTGTTGCTCAAACTTATTTCAACAACAACTTTTCCGGAATTGTCGGGTTTGAGATAGATACTTTTTACCTGACCTACTTTTAACCCGTTAATAGTAACCGGGTTTGATGGTGATAATCCGGTTACCTGATTGTATACAGCATAATAAATTTTCTGCGGTTTAAAAATATCTTTACCTTTAAGAAAATTAAATCCCCAAATCAATAATGCTAATGCAATAATAATAAGAAAACCAATCTTCGCTTCTTTCTTAATAGTAAAATTTAATTCCATTTATAATATTCTTGTTAAAAACACACAAACCTAAGAAAAATTATCAAAACTCAAATCTATTTTTGCAATATTTTTTTTGCCTCTTCAAGTGTAATTCTTTCTCCATTATTAAAAGCAACTACAAATGCATCTTTGTATCCCTTATTACGTATTTCAGTCAATAATGTTTTTGTTTCTGTTATACTTTTAAATGCTCCTGTTGCATATTTATATGAGCCGCTGTTGTAATATTCATAAACATTCGGAAATTTCTTATATATCTCGCTGGTTTTGCTGAGTTTTACAGGCGAAGTTGTTAACTGTATTTTAAAAACAATTTTATTCGTTTTCGGATTTTCTTTGTGACTGTTATCTTTTACAATATTATTATTTGTAGTATTTTTGTTTTCTTTTACTTGTTTGGGTTGCTCCTTTTTTACATTCTTTTTTATTGTATCTGGTAAATTTTTAATATTCGGCTTTATCGTGTCTTTCTTGATTTCAGGATTTTTATTTATTTCAACTTTAACCGAATCATTGTTAACAACATTCTTTTCATTATTTTTTGAAATTTCATTTGCCAAAGAATCATAATTTATTTTCGGCAAATCTTTTATTTCATCCACTTCATCTTTTTTATAACTTGTATTTTCAACTTCCGATTTGTATTCCTTGAACGCACGATATATAGCTAATGCAATATATTCCTGTCCTTTTGTTGAACTCATAAATACCGCTTCATCTGGATTTGAAAGAAATCCTGTTTCAATTAGTATGCTTGGCATTGTTGTTTTAAACAATACAAGAAATCCCGCCTGCTTTACACCTCTGTCATACCTGCTTACTCTGTCTTTTAACTGCTTCTGGACTTTGGAAGCCAGCGTAAGACTTTGCTCTAAAAAAGCATTCTGATATAAAGAAAAAATAATATACCCTTCGGCTGAATTAGGGTCAAAACCATTATATTTTTTTAAATAATCATCCTCAAGCAATATTGAAGCATTTTCTTTCTGTGCAACTTCAAGATTTGCTTTACTTCTGTGGTTCCCCATCACATAAGTTTCAACTCCGAATGGCGTGGAAGAAGGATTTGCATTGCAATGTATTGAAATAAACAAATCGGCTTTGTTTTGATTTGCAATTTCTGCTCTCTGATGAAGTTCAACAAAATTATCATCTTTACGGGTATAAATCACTTCTACATCTTTGAAATTTTTTTCAATATATTTGCCGAGTTTAAGTGCAACCGATAAAGTGATAGTTTTTTCATAACATCCGTTAACAACGCATCCGGGGTCATTGCCTCCGTGACCGGCATCTATAACTACTTTTTTTATTTTAAAAATATTATTTCCAAATAAACCGGAAGAATGCAGAACGACTATTACTATAACAACAAAAAAAATAAAAATACGTTTCACTTTAATTAATTAGCTTTGTATATTGAAATAAAACTTGTTTTTTTGTAAAATAATTTTGTACAAAAATATAAAATTGCATCCAAAACATAACATATTAATTTTTTTAATATTTAATATTGCTTTTCTTTCGGCTATTGGCAATGCAATAGCTCAGGATATTTCAAAAAATCCGGTAAGAAAAAATATAGTCGCCGATACTTTGAAAAAAGACACTTCAAGTTTGATTTCCAAAGATGCTATAAAAACCGACATTGAATATACATCAAGTGATTCTATTGTGTTTGACTTATCCGAAAAAAAAGCATACCTTTTTAAAAATGCCGAAATAAATTATGAAAAAATAAACTTAAAATCGGGATATATTGAAATTAATTTTGATACTAATACCGTTTATGCAAAAGCATTAAAAGACAGCACAGGCAAAGAAAAAGAGAAACCCTTATTTACCGATGACAAAGGTGAAAGCTTTACTTCCGAAACAATGAAATATAATTTCAAAACTAAGAAAGGATTAATTAAAAATATTTTTACCGAACAGGGTGATGGATATATGCATGGGCTTACGGTTAAAAAGGATAAACAAGATGTAACATGTGTGAAAAGGGGCTCATATACAACCTGCAATCTGGAACATCCTCATTTTGCAATAGAATTTGGCAAAGCAAAAGTTATTCCCGACGATAAAATTGTTACGGGTCCCGCGTACCTCAGTGTCGAAGATGTACCGACACCACTTGCTGTTCCCTTTGGTTTTTTTCCAAATAAAAAAGGAAGAAAATCAGGAATTTTAGTTCCAGGTTATGGTGAATCGGCAACAAGAGGTTTCTTTCTTGAAAATGGAGGTTATTATTTCGGATTGAGTGATTATTTTGATGCTTCTTTGAGAGGTGATATTTATACGCGCGGAAGTTGGGGTGTAAAATTGAGTTCAAATTATAAATTACGTTATAAATTCGATGGATTGATAGATTTGAAATATGCAAACGATGTAATCGGTGATTTGGATTTGCCCGACCATGCAATTCAAAAAAACTTTTTAATAAACTGGCGTCATAATCAGGACCCGAAAGCACGCCCTTCAAGCCGGTTTTCGGCAAATGTTCAAATGGGTTCAGTAAAATATAATCGCCTGAATTCTTACAATCCGACAAATTATTTATCGAATAATTATATGTCAAACGTTTCATATAATAAAAGTTGGAAATTTGGAAATCTATCACTTGGTTTCAGCCACAGGCAGACTTTGCAAGATACCAGCATTTTTATAAGTTTTCCGGAACTTGCTTTTAACGCAAACCGATTTTATCCTTTTAAAAATAAATCACGTGTCGGTGCTGCCAGATGGTACCAATCAATCGGCGCAAGTTATATTTTAAATTCAAGAAGCGAACTAAATACAAAAGATACTTTATTATTTAAACCCGGTATTTTTTCAAAAATACAAAGTGGCATAAAACACAGCATTCCTATAAGCACTTCTTTTAAAATTTTTAAATATTTTAATTTAACACCAACATTTAATTATAATGAAAGATGGTATTTCAAAACTATACGAAAAAGATGGGTTGATACTTTAGTTAACGGTTCTGATACAATTGTGCACTTTGTTAAAACCGATACAATCGAAAAATTTAATACAGAGAGAGATTTCAATTTTTCGGCAAATCTGACAACAAAAATTTACGGAATGCTTCAATTTAAAAAGGGCTTCATTCAGGCGATAAGACATGTAATTACACCATCTGTCGGATTTTTTTATTGTCCTGATTTCGGAGCAGAAAAATGGGGATATTATAAAACCGTGAAAAGTGATATTACCGGAAACACAGAAAAATATTCAATATATGAGGGAACAATGTATGGTTCTCCACCCGCAAGCAAATCGGGAAGTGTAAATTTCAGCTTGTCAAATAATCTCGAAATGAAAGTCAGAACTCCCAAGGATACCGTTAATCCTGTGAAGAAAGTTGTATTAATTGAAAACTTTACTATTTCAAATTCTTATGACCTTGCAAAAGATTCATTGAACTGGTCGAAAATAATTATGAGCGGACATACCCGTCTTTTAAAAAATATTGATATCACTTACAGCAGTATTTGGGATCCTTATATCATTGATTCTACAGGAAAAAATCTTAACAAATTCGAATGGGATAAAAACCATCGGCTTATCCGACTTACAAATACCGATTGGAACCTCGGACTTAACTGGAACTTATCTAAAAAAACAAAAAAAGACAAAAAGAAAACAAGCAAAGAAGCAACAGCAGAAGAAATCAATAATATATACTCAAACTATGACGACTATATTGATTTTGATAACCCATGGACACTGAATCTTGCATACAACATGAGATATACTAAAACGCATATTCCAAAAGTTACACCTAAAGAAACACTTATTCAAACGTTTTCTTTCAGAGGAGATTTAAGCATAACTGAAAAATGGAAAGTAGGATTTACATCGGGATACGATTTTAAAACAAATAAATTCAGTTATACTTCAATAGATTTTTACCGCGATTTGCATTGCTGGGAATTAAAATTCAACTGGATTCCATTTGGATTTCGAAAGAGTTATTTGTTTACAATTAACGTAAAATCAAGTGTTATGCAGGATTTGAAACTCACCAAAAAACGCGACTGGCGCGATTTATAAAAATCCAGTATTTTATCTATATTTTTTTCTTTCACATAATCAGCCGCACAACCTAAAAAATACAGGTATTTTGAGAATAAAGCGGAAATAATTATTTAAATATATTATAGTATATGCAAGTAATTGATTACATTTGCATTTTCTTGTACCAAAATACATACAGATGAATTATAACAATCCCCATACTTTTCATATACCGGTAATGGGACTTGCATTCACTATTGACTCTCCGATAAAAGTTGCCCGTTTTGGAATATCTTCGGTAATTTCATTAGTTGAAGATAACCTTATTGAAAAAATGCGCAAATATTACTATGAAAAAATAAATGAAGAATACAAGCCGATTAATCGAAATGAAGACGACTATCGCGCAAGGCGAATTACAGATTATCTGAACCTCGTGAACATGATAGTTCAAAAGCAATTTGAAAAACTTAAAAATTCCCCTTTTGATAATGACTCTGAGCTGGTTCAATATTTTGAAATGCTTCCTGATAACAGCAATATAAAACAGCTTTACAATCAAATGTCATTTACTAAAGATGAAAAGCAAAAAACAGAACTTCAAAATATTTTACGAAATATTATTCACCCCGGCAGTATTGATGTTAATGTAATTTCGAAAATAGATAAAAATAATTACAATTCCGATAATACACCTATTACAAATGGCTCCGATGCATTATCGGCATTACGAGGATATGCAAAAAGCACTCTTAAAAATTCATCGGTAATATTTTCGGCAGGATTGAGCACCCGCTTATATAACTATATTGAAACATTTAATCAGTTTACTGATTTGAATAATGGACAATTTGACAAAAAAATTGCGATTAAAGTCAGTGATTATCGTTCTGCATATATTCAGGGAAGCTATCTGGCAAAGAGAGGTATATGGGTATCGGAATATCGAATCGAGTCAGGTTTAAACTGCGGCGGACATACTTTTATAACAAAAGGAAGCTTGATGGGACCGGTTCTCGAAGAATTTAAAAACAAACGGCAGGAACTTATTAATGAAATGTTCGATATATATGTTCAAGCTCTTAAACTCAAAGGAAAAGTAATACCATCAACCCCGCCCGAACTTAAAATTACCGTACAGGGAGGAATAGGAACACATAAAGAAGATAAATTTTTACATAAATATTATAATGTTAACAGCACAGGATGGGGAACTCCTTTTTTGCTTGTTCCCGAAGCAACTACTGTTGATGAAAAAACCCTGCAATTGCTTTGTGATGCAAATGAAAATGATGTTGAACATAGTATAGTTTCACCTTTGGGAATTCAATTTAATTACCTTAAAGGTGCATCAAAAGGCATAGAAAAACAAACTAATATTTCAAAAGAAAAATACGGAAATTGCTGTTCGGAACAATTACTTGTAACAAATACCGAATTTACCGAAAAGCCAATATGTATTGCTTCAAGTAAATATCAGAAACAAAAACTCAAGCAGTTGAAAACTCTTAATTTATCTGAAGAAGTATATAAGAAAAAATATAATGAAGTTGTATCAAAAGAATGTCTTTGCGTTGGACTAAGCAATTCGGCAGTTGTCAATTATAAATTAGAACCATTTGAAGATAATTCACTTGCAATTTCAATTTGTCCGGGACCTAACATTGCCTATTTTTCTAAAATTGCATCATTAAAAGAAATGGTTGACCATATTTATGGAAGAATAAATTTATTGACCGAAAAATATCGCGTTCACTTTTTTATTAAAGAGCTTAAACTATACGTTGATTATCTTGTCGAAAAATTTAATGAATCAAAAAATGATATTGATGAAAAAATAAAAAAGTTTTTACACTCATTATGCGAAACTATTCTGAAAGGAATACAATACTACAAAGGCATTATAGATAAACTTGTTCAAGTTGCCGAAACTACAAAAGAAATTATCTTGAAAGACCTGCTGTGTTTTGAAGAACAGGTAAAAGGAGTAATGGTGGCACTCTGAAGTAATCAATAAAAGTTTAGTTTAAAGTTAAATTCTGCGAAAAATCTGTGTTACTCTGCGAGATTTTTAAAATTTTTATTTTTTTCAAAAAGTTTAGGAAGTCTGCCAATATAAATCAACTCTTTCATTTTTTCATCTGCCTCCTTAACGGGAATACCGAAATATTTTGTATTCGCTTTAAGCGATTTGTGAACACCCGATTTTGCATAAACAACTGCACCTTCGCCGATAGTTAAATCCTTGCTTACGCCAACTTGTCCCCACAGAATCACATTATCTTCGATTGTTGTTACACCTGCAATTCCAACCTGTGAAGCGAGTATGCAATTTTTACCTATAATAGTATCATGTCCTATTTGTACGAGATTGTCAATTTTTGTTCCTTTGCCGATAATTGTATTTGCTGAAACACCTTTGTCAATTGTAGAGTTGGCGCCTATTTCAACATCATCTTCAATAATAACACTTCCACATGAAAGCAATTTATCGTAATTATTGGGGCGACGTTTGTAATAAAATGCATCAGCACCAATTACAACGCCGGAATGAAGAATTACATTATTTCCTATTACAACATTATCGTAAATGCAAACATTTGGATGAATTATGCAGTTGCTGCCTATTTTAATATTATTTCCAAGAAAAACACTGGGTTCAATAATTGTGTTTTTGCCTATTTTTGCGGTTCTGCTTATTTGCTTTTTGTGCTTTTCGAATTTTATAAATTTTTTAATAATATTATTGTAATCTCTGAATGGGTCATCGGAAAAGAGCAGTGCTTTTCCTTTTGGGCAATCTACTTTCTTATCAATTATTATTGTTGTTGCTTTTGAATTTAATGCTTGAGCGTAATATTTTGGATGGTCAACAAAAGTTATATCACCGGCAGAAACCATGTGTATTTCGTTAATGCCTGTAATTTTATGTTCAGGATTTCCTTCGTATTTTGCACTAATGAGTTTTGCAATTTCCTTTAATTTATAAACACGTTTGAATTTCATTTATAGTTTATTTATTTTAACGCAAAGTTAAAGAAATAAATTATAAATTTGTAATAAGGAAAAATAAATTTGCCACAGATTCTGTGATAAAAAAAACCAAAAACCTTGAACAAACTTTAAACTTTAGACCTTAAACTTTGAAACTATTTTTTTATTTCGGAGCAGTTCTCATCAGATAAAGTCCGAGTATTCCGAACATAGTATTAGGAATCCACACTGCGATTAATGCGGGAAGGTTGCTATTTGTAGCAAATGTAACAGATATCTGCATAAATAAAATATAAGCAAAACTAATTACAATTCCTGCTCCTATGTGCATTCCTATACCGCCTCTCACTTTGCGGCTTGAAAGAGAAAACCCGATGAAAGTCAATATTACTGTAGCAAACGGATAAGCAGTTCTTTTATGTTTTTCAACTTCGTAAAAAACAATTTTTTCATTTCCTTTTGCTTTTTCTTCTCTTATAAATTTATTAAGTTCATTAAAATTCATTCCGTCAAGGTCCTGAATTTTTGTTTTGAAATCCTTAGAGGTAAATTCAAAAACGGTATCAAGCCGTACGCCTTTTATTAACGACTCATTCATCCCGTTGAATTTTCGCAGAACATAATTTTCAAGTATCCAATGATTTCTTAAACTATCCCATCTTATTGTACTTGCACTTAATTTTGATTTCAAAACATTTTTTTCAATTTTTTCAATAAAAAACTGGTAACCGGTATTATTATCGCGATTAAAATTATCAAGATAAATAAATGTTCCGGGAGAAACCTGTTTATGAAAATTTATTCCATAAGATTTATTTGACCTTCTTATATATGTATCTTCAAATTTTATTCTCTTGCTGTTTGAATTGGGAATAACAAAATTCATCAGGCAAAATGAAAGTGTGCAAACACAAATTGATGAAATCAGATAAGGCAGCATGAGACGTTTAAAACTTATTCCATTACTTAATATTGCCACAATCTCGGTATTATATGCCATTCTGCCGGTAAATATAATTACGGAAATAAAAATTATCAACGGACTGAAAAGATTAATAAAATATGGAAGAAAGTTGGCATAAAAAACAAAAATTATTTCTTTTAAAGGCGCATGATTGCTGATAAAATCTTCAATATTTTCGGAAATATCAAATACAACAACTATTACCATTATAACTGATATTGCAAAAATAAAAGTGCCGAGAAATTTTTTAATAATGTATTTATCTATAATCTTCATCAATGCTTACGCTGTTTGTTTAATTTTTAAATATCCATATTTTAAGAGTTCGTTGTTTGTAGTTTTTAGTTTGTGGTTTGCAGTTAAACTATTTTTAACCTAATCAACAACAAACGACAAACATTTTAACTACAAACTTTTTAAGATTGTCCACAAAAATAAGCATTTCCTTCCATTGTTAATAAACTCAAAATTATTTTTCGTAAATCGTTGATATTCAGACAATAAAAAATGCAAATAAAAATTTTATTAACAAAGTGGTAAAAAGTGGTAAAAAGTGGTAAAAAAGTTTATATATTTACGGAAAATTTATAGAAAGTGGAAAATATAAATTTAATAGGTGTAGTTGAGTGTAAAATAGATGCAAAGGGAAGATTGATGTTTCCTTCTGCGTTAAAATCACAGTTATCACCTATAATACACGAAGGTTTTGTTATTAAGAGAAGTGTATTTTATAAATGTCTTGAATTATATCCTCTTCGCGAATGGAACAGTGAAATTGCAGGCGTGAACAAGCTCAACAGGTTTGTAAAAAAGAACAATGATTTTATTAGAATGTTTATGGCAGGTGTAAAAACCGTGGAACTTGACGTCAGCGGAAGATTGTTGATACCGAAAGACCTTATTATTTTCAGCGGAATCAAGAAAGATATAGTTCTTTCATCATCAGTAAACAGAATTGAAATATGGGACAAGAACAAATATGAAAAAGTTATTAATGATAAAAATGTTGATTTTTCTAAGTTAGCAGAAGAAGTAATGGGAGAAATAAATAACAATAAAAAAGATAATGTATCATAAACCTGTATTGTTGAAAGAAGCAATAGAAGGACTGAATATAAAGTCTGACGGAATATATGTAGATGTAACTTTCGGCGGCGGCGGACATTCGGCGGAGATTTTGAAAAAACTAAAAAAAGGAAAACTTATAGCATTTGACCAGGATGAAGATGCACAAAAAAATAAAATTGATGACGAGAAATTGACGTTGATAAAGCAAAATTTCAGATATATGAAGAACTTCCTGCGGTTGTATAATTTAATACCTGTTGACGGAATTATAGCAGACCTGGGAATATCATCTCACCAAATTGATTCAGCAGAAAGGGGTTTTTCATTCAAGTACGATGGAGAACTTGATTTAAGAATGTCGCAACAATCTCCATTAAATGCAAAAAAAATCATAAATGAATACTCTGAAGAAAGTTTAAAAAACATTTTTTTTGAATATGGTGAAATTAGAGAATCTGCGAAACTCACAAAGGCAATTGTTCAAAGCCGTAAAAATAAAACGATAAATAAAACAGATGAATTAAAAAGTGTAATTGAATTTTTAGCAACAAAAGGAAAAGAAAACACCTTTTTTGCTAAAGTATTTCAGGCATTGAGAATAGAAGTGAACAATGAACTGGGTGCGTTGAAAGAACTTCTGCTCCAAAGTTCTGAAGTTTTGAAAAAAGGCGGACGGCTTGCAATTATTTCTTATCATTCTTTAGAAGACCGGTTGGTAAAGAATTTTATTAAAACAGGAAATTTTGAGGGAGAATTAAAAAAAGATTTCTATGGAAATCCGGTTTTATTATTTAATGCAATTAATAAAAAAGTAATTCTACCCGATGAATCGGAAATAATGAATAATAACAGAGCTCGCAGTGCAAAGCTGAGAATTGCCGAAAAAAATTAATAAATGAAAAACGAAATAAAAGTACAACCGCAGCAACAAAAAAAACGTGTAGTAAACAAACGTGCGAGAAGTATGGTTGCCATTTTTCAAAGCATAATTGACGGAACATTTTTAACAAAAGAAAATTTTGTAAAACAACTGCCCTTCCTGCTTTTTATTGTTTTAATTGCTCTTTCCTACATAGCAAATACTTATTACACCGAAAAAATTGTGAGAAAAATTGATAAAACAAAAAATGAACTTAAGGAATTGCGCTCGGAGTACATTACTGTAAAATCCAATTATATGAATAAAAGCAAACAATCCGAAGTGGCAAAAATAATTGAGGAAAAAAATCTTGGTATTAAAGAAGCTCTTGACGCACCAAAAAAAATAATATCGGATAGAAAAGAAAAACTCGAAGAAAATATTTAGGAAATATAGTTTAGAATTAAGGAATTAGGACTTAAAAATTAAAAAGATAAAAAAATATCGAAGTTTAACTGTAAACTGAAAACTATAAACTAAAAACTGTTTTAACCTCTTGATGGAAGCAAAAAAAGTAATAATGCTTAGAATTTACTCGATTTATTTTATCGTTTGTATAATAGCATTTGTTATTGTCGGAAAGCTTATTCAGATTCAGTTTATTGAAGGCGACGCATTGAGAGAAAAATCAAAAATATTCTCATTAAGATATAAAAACATTGAAGCGACGCGTGGAAATATTATTGCAAGCGATGGAAGTTTGCTCGCCACATCTGTCCCCATTTATGAAATAAGAATGGATGTGATGTCCGATGCTTTAACCGATGAAGTTTTTTATTCGGGTTTGGATTCTTTGTCAATGTGTCTCTCCGAACTTTTCAAAGATAAAACACCAAAACAGTATAAAAAATATATAATAAAAGCGAGAAAAAGCGACGAGAGATATTTACTGCTCAAAAGAGGTGCCCGCTATGATGAAATGATAAAATTAAAAACTTTTCCGCTTTTCAGATTGGGCAGATACAAAGGAGGATTTATAGCTATACTTGATACGAAAAAACGCGAACATCCCTATGATATGCTTGCAGCAAGAACTATCGGATTTTACAGGGAAAATTATCGTGTCGGTATTGAAGGTGCATTTAATGAATATCTCGAAGGAGTGAGCGGAAAAAGATTGATGCAAAGAATTGCTCCGGATGTTTGGATGCCTGTTAATGATGAAGAAGAAATTGAAAGTAAAGACGGCTGCGATATAATTACAACTATTGATGTGAATTTTCAGGATGTTGCTGAAAATTCACTTTTAAAACAAATGGATTCGGTTAAAGCAGATTATGGTTGCGTAGTACTTATGGAAGTAAAAACCGGTGAAATCAAATCCATTGTTAATCTTTCGAGAGACAAGAACGGAAAATGCATTGAAGTAGATAACTATGCAACGCGTGTAAGAAGTGACCCCGGCTCCACTTTCAAGTTAATGTCAATGGTGGCTGCCATGGAAGATGGTTGCGTGAAAGATTTGAATGAAAAATTTGATATTGGCTCCGGAAAATATATTTTCGGAAAAGGTGATACAGTGCGTGATTCACACGAAGCCGCTTATGGAATTAAAACTATTGAGGAAATTTTCGAGATGTCATCAAATGTTGGTGTTGCAAAAATCATTGATAAATATTACAGAAATAATAAAAAGAAATATTATAACAGGTTAATGAAAATGGGATTAGGCGACACTTTGAGCATTGATATTGAGGAGAAGGCGCCTTTATTAAAACCCCCACCCTATCCTGATGTTTCGTTGCACAGAATGGCTTATGGCTACGAAGTTGAATTAACCCCTTTGCAGATATTGACTTTTTACAATGCAATTGCAAATGGCGGAGTTAAAGTAAGACCGATGCTTGTGAAAGAAATAAGGCAAACAGGAAAAGTTATTAAAAAAGTTAAACCTGAAATTCTGAATGAAAAAATGTGCTCAAAGGAAACCGTTGAAAAAGCAAAAGAAATGCTTGAAGGAGTTGTACAAAAGGGAACAGCAAGAAATTTACTGAAAAATTTCCATATTAAAATTGCAGGAAAAACAGGTACAGCAAAAGTTATTGAAAACGGAAAATATGTAAAAAAATACCGCTCTTCTTTTGTCGGATATTTTCCTGCTGATAATCCTTTGTATTCATGTATTGTGGTTATTAATAATCCTCAAGGTGTTTATTACGGAAGCTTGGTTGCAGGTCCGGTTTTTAAAGAAATTGCCGAAAAGGTTTATTCAAATAGGTTCGAATTGCATGACGAGATTGACACAAATAAAAATGTAAAATTGCCTGTTGCAAAAGCAGGATATCAAAACGATATTTTGAAAATTTACAGTAAACTCGGATATAATTGCAAACCGGTATATTCAGCATGGGTAGTTCCTTCTGTAAAAGATTCCATAATAGATTTTTTACCAAAAATTATTTCAAAAAACGTTGTTCCAAATGTTGTAGGAATGGACATTCAGAATGCAATTTTTATTCTTGAAAGTAAAGGATTGAAAGTAAAATTTCAAGGAAAAGGAATTGTAAAAAATCAGTCGGTTGAATCCGGAACAAAGATAATTAAAGGTAGTCAGATAAGATTAACTCTTTCAAATGAGGTTTAAAAATTATGTATAGAAATTTAAATGACATATTAAAAGGAATAAAATCCGAAAAAATCATAGGGGATTTAAATAAAAACATTGCTGAAATTACATTTGATTCACGCAAGATTGTTAAAGACACTTTATTTATTGCAAGTAAAGGAACTAAATCCAATGGACATGATTTTATAAAAATGGCTAAAGAAAATGGTGCATCAGCAGTTGTTTGTGAAATTATTCCGGAAGAAATAAATAAAAATATCACATATATAAAAGTTGTAAACAGCAGTAAAGCAACCGGAGAACTCGCTTCAAATTTTTATGATAATCCATCATCAAAATTAAAATTAATAGGTGTAACCGGAACAAACGGTAAAACTACAATTGCAACACTGCTTTTCAGAATGTTCAGGAATTTCGGACATAATGCAGGACTATTATCAACAGTTAAAAACATGATTAATGATGAAATATTTTCTGCAACTCATACAACTCCCGATGCAATTGTTATAAATCAATTATTGAAACAAATGGTTGATGAGGGTTGTGAATATTGTTTCATGGAAGTAAGTTCACATGCAGTTGTTCAAAACAGAATTTCAGGATTGACATTTGCAGGCGGAATTTTTACAAATATCACACACGACCACCTCGATTATCATAAAACATTTGAAGAATACATAAAAGCAAAAAAAGGACTTTTCGATTTTCTTCCTGCAACTGCTTTCGCTCTGACAAATATAGATGACAGGAACGGCGAAGTGATGCTTCAGAATACTGCGGCGTTGAAAAAAACATACAGCTTAAAATCATTTTCCGATTTCAAATGCAAAATACTTGAAAGCGGTCTTGACGGACAGCTTTTAAATATTGATGGTGCAGAAGTATGGTGCAAACTTATCGGCAAATTCAACGCTTACAACCTGCTTGCAATATATTCTTCTGCAATTTTACTCGGTAAAGAGAAAATAGAAGTATTGAAAGAATTAAGCGGTTTGAGTGCAGTTGAAGGAAGGTTTCAATATGTCAAATCCGAAAATAATATTCTCGGAATAGTTGATTATGCTCATACTCCCGACGCATTAAAAAATGTAATTTCAACAATTAACGAAATACGCGATGGAAGTAAAAAGCTGATAACCGTTGTCGGCTGCGGCGGAGACAGGGATTCAAAAAAGCGTCCGATAATGGCAAAAATTGCCTGCGAAGGAAGCACGAAAGTAATACTGACTTCCGACAATCCGCGTTCAGAAGAACCTGAAACCATAATTAATGAAATGCAAAGCGGAATTGACATTACCGACAGAAAGAAAGTTTTAACAATAGTGAACAGAAAAGAAGCAATCAGAACAGCTTGTCATTTGGCAGATTCAGGCGATATAATTCTGGTTGCGGGAAAAGGTCACGAAAATTATCAGGAAATAAAAGGAGTTAAATATCCTTTTGATGACCTGCAGATACTTGAAGAAATTCTAGAAATAAAACCCAATTAATATGTTTTATTATTTATTCCATAGTTTGCAAAAATGCTGTAATGTGCCCGGAGCAGGTGTATTTCAATACATCTCTTTCAGAGCGGCAATGGCAGTTATCACTTCATTGTTGATTTCTTTGTTTATAGGAAAAAAAATAATAAACTTCCTTAGAAAAAAACAAGTTGGCGAAACAGTAAGAGATTTGGGACTTGAAGGTCAAATTCAAAAACAGGGAACTCCAACAATGGGTGGATTGATAATACTTGCCTCAATTCTTATACCGGTTATTTTATTTGCAAAACTTCATAATATTTATATAATATTAATGCTTGTAACAACCGTATGGCTCGGTGTTATTGGCTTTTTAGATGATTATATAAAAGTATTCAAGAAAGATAAAAAAGGTCTTCAGGGTAAATCTAAAATTCTCGGGCAAATCGGACTCGGCTTGATTGTTGGCAGTTTACTTTATTTTAGCCCCGATGTTGTTATAAAAGAAAAATTAAAAACACCGAAAAAGATTGTTGCCATTAATTCGGCAAAGCCCCTTGAAAACACAAATTTCAATCCTTTATATTCAAGAGCAGAAACAAAATCAACGAAAACAACAACTCCGTTTCTTAAAAATAATGAATTTGATTATTCAATTATTATTTCATGGCTTGGTGGGAACTATAAAAAATGGGCATTTTTAATTTTTATTCCTTTTGTAATATTTATTGTTACCGCAGTTTCAAACGGGGCAAACATGACTGATGGCTTGGATGGCTTGGCTACCGGAACTTCAGCAATAATGGGTGTTACGCTTGGTGTTCTTGCTTATGTGTCGGGTAATACTGTTTTTGCAAATTATCTGAACATTATGTATATCCCCAATGCAGGTGAACTTGTTGTTTTTATAGCCGCATTTGTTGGCGCATGTGTCGGCTTTTTGTGGTACAATACATATCCCGCACAGGTATTTATGGGCGATACAGGTAGCCTTACACTCGGTGGAATGATTGCAGTATTTGCTGTTGCTATCCGAAAAGAGCTCCTTATACCCATACTATGCGGAATATTTTTAGTTGAAAATATTTCAGTGATGTTACAGGTTGCATATTTTAAATATACAAAAAGAAAAACCGGTGAAGGCAGGAGAATTTTCAGGATGGCACCGCTGCATCATCACTTCCAGTTGGAAGGATATCACGAATCCAAAATAGTTACGAGATTTTGGATAATAGGAATAATGCTCGCAATAATAACAATAGTTACTTTAAAAATAAGATAAAAAAAAGTACTTAAAATTATTAAACAGCAGATATATTAAAAATACTTATTAGTTACAAAATAAGATAAAAACCAAAAAACAGAAAGAATGAACATAACTGAATTTTCATTACACAGCAGCAAAAATGTTTTCAATTCAATGGCAGCGGGTATAACAACAAAACTTCCTGATTTAAGAAAGAATGAAATGAAAGAAAATTTCGAGGATTTTCAAACTCTCGAACATAGGTTGGAATTTGTTAGCACAGTCAGAGGTATTGATTTTATTAATGATTCGATGGCAACTACTGTTAATGCAACATGGTTCGCATTGGAATGTATGTCTAAACCTGTTGTCTGGATAGTGGGCGGATACGATAAAGGAAATGAATATGCTGAGTTGAAAGAACTTGTTAAAGAAAAGGTTAAGGCAGTTGTTTGTCTCGGTATTAATAATAAAAAGATTTATAAAAATTTTAAAGGAGATGTTGAAATAATGGTTAATGCAGTAAGTGCCGTAGAAGCCGTGAATTTCGCTTATCAACTTTCGGAAAAAGGCGATATTATTTTGTTTTCTCCCGCCTGTCCAAGTTTTGATTTATATGATGATTGCGAAGAAAGAGGAAATAAATTTAAAGAAGCCGTAAGAAATTTATAAGATAATTTTTAAAAATGAGCGAAACAACAACATTAATAAATTTACAAAAAAGAATAAAAGGTGACAAAGTGATATGGGCAATTGTCTTTATTTTGTCTGTATTTTCGCTTCTTGCAGTTTACAGTTCCATCGGCACCCTTGCTTATCGCTATAAAGAAGGAAACACCTATTATTATTTGTTCAAACACCTCTTCATACTTTTATTCGGAATTTTTCTTATGTATGCCACTCATCTCATCAAATATACATATTATTCGCGTCTTTCACAATTGCTTTTAATAATTACAATTCCGTTGCAGTTGCTGACATTATTTACAGGAACAAATTTAAACGAAGCAAGTCGCTGGCTGACTTTACCGATTATAAATCTGTCATTTCAAACATCAGATTTGGCAAAGCTTGCATTGATAATGTATGTTGCACGACTGCTTTCAAAAAAACAGGATGAAATTAAAGATTTCAAATCGGCATTCATACCAATTATGCTTCCTGTATTGATTGTGTGTGGATTGATTTTTCCCGCCAACTTTTCAACTGCTGCAATATTATTTGCAACATGTTTTATACTCATGTTTATAGGAAGGGTAAATATAAAATATTTACTTGCGTTTATGGGTATTGGATTGGTCATAATTTCAATAGCTCTCGCTATTGCTTTTAAATATCCGCATGTATTACCACGATTTGAAACATGGAAAAACAGAATTGAAAATTTCAAAAGCGGCGAAACGAATAATAATTATCAGGTAGAGCAGGCAAAGATTGCAATTGCTACCGGAGGAGTTTTTGGAAAACTTCCAGGGAAAAGCATCCAGCGTAATTTTCTTCCACATCCTTATTCCGATTTTATTTTTGCAATAATTATTGAGGAATATGGTCTCGCGGGAGGAATGCTTATTGTATTTTTGTATGTTATTTTACTTTTCAGGGCAATAAAAATTGCCTCGAAATGCGACAAAGTATTTCCCGCACTTCTCGTTGTGGGTTGTGCTTTGATATTAATATTCCAGGCATTCATAAATATGGCTGTTGCTGTAAATATTTTGCCTGTAACAGGGCAAACACTGCCAATGGTGAGCATGGGAGGAACATCAATTTGGTTTACGAGCATTTCAATCGGCATTATGTTGAGCGTAAGCAAAAGTTATGAAATTGAAGATAAAACTGAAGAAGAAGAAATTGAAAAATAATTTTAAAATAATAATAAGCGGCGGAGGCACAGGAGGGCACGTATTTCCGGCTATTGCAATAGCTAATGAAATAAAAGCAAAATATCCGTTTGCTGAAATACTTTTTGTTGGTGCTAAAGGAAGAATTGAAATGG
The DNA here is from genome assembly GCA_041671145.1 of Bacteroidales bacterium. Classification (NCBI taxonomy): domain Bacteria; kingdom Pseudomonadati; phylum Bacteroidota; class Bacteroidia; order Bacteroidales; species Bacteroidales bacterium. The sequence continues at coordinate 96,637 of JBAZBZ010000008.1, forward strand.
AAAAAGTTCCGGCAGCAGGATATAAAATCGAAGGACTCTGGATTAGCGGATTGCAAAGAAAAATAACATTTAAAAATTTTTTACTGCCAATAAAATTAATATCAAGTTTGCTCAAAGTAAATAAAATAATAAACAATTTCAAACCCGATGTAGTTGTTGGTGTTGGCGGATACGCCAGTGGTCCTTTATTGAGAGTTGCAACAATGAAAAAAAATCCATCGCTTATTCAGGAACAAAATTCATATCCCGGAATTACAAATAAACTTCTTGCAAAAAAAGTAAATAAGATTTGCGTGGCATATAACGGTATGGAAAAGTTTTTTCCGAAAGAAAAAATTATTATTACCGGAAATCCAGTCAGAAAGGATATTCTGGATACTGAAAGCAAAAGAAACGTTGCAATAAAACATTTTGAACTTGAAAATAAAAATACACTTCTTGTAATAGGTGGCAGCTTGGGTGCACGAACGATTAATGAAAGCATCAGTAAAAATCTGGAATTATTATCAAAAAATAATATTCAGGTTATCTGGCAGACAGGAAAAAATTATTTTGAAAAAGCAAAAAAATCAGTGAGTGCTTTAAATGTTAAAAATATTAAAGTATTTGATTTTATAAATGAAATGGATTTGGCATATTCTGCCGCAGATATTGTGGTGTCGCGTGCAGGAGCAATTGCTATTTCGGAATTGTGCATTGTAGGCAAACCGGCAATTTTAATTCCTTCACCGAATGTTGCTGAAGACCATCAGACAAAAAATGCAATGGCATTAGTAAATAAAAATGCTGCAATACTGCTCAAAGATAATGAAGCAATTGAAAAATCAGGAACGGAAATCATTGCATTATTTAACAATATTGAAAAGCAAAAGCAAATCAGTGAAAATATAAAAAAACTCGCAAAGAGAAATGCAACGGAATTAATAGTTAAAGAAATTTTAAATTTGATAAAATAAAATCGCCACAGATTCACAGATTAAATTATGGAATATTCAGAAAAAGAATATCCGTTACAAGAAGAAAGTTATCAAATTATTGGAATATGTATGGAAGTTCATCGCACTTTGGGAAAAGGGTTACTGGAAATAGTTTACAAAGATGCTATTGAATACGAATTTCGCAAGAAAAATATTTTTTATGAACGTGAAAGAAAATATGAAGTTGAATACAAAGGAATAATTCTCCCTCATTATTTCTTTGCCGATTTTGTTGTGTATGACAAAATAATATTGGAAATAAAAGCTCAAAATGGAATAGTTGATGAACATTATAGTTGGGTAATAAATTATTTGGCAATATCCAAATGTTCCTTAGGATTAATAGTTAATTTTGGTAAAAATTCATTAGTTACAAAAAGAATAATTTTATAATCTGTGAATCTGTGGCAAATTTATCACGCACAAAATTCATTATAAAAAATAAAAGTTGAATCTCGAAAAATTAAATACAATTTATTTTATAGGCATCGGAGGCATCGGAATGAGTGCCCTTGCCAGATATTTTAATGCAAGAGGAAAAAATGTAAGCGGTTATGATAAAACTCCAACGCCGCTTACACAACAATTAATAAATGAAGGCATAGAAATACATTTTGAAGAAAACATAAAAATGCTTCCCGAAAAAATTGATTTGGTGGTTTACACTCCGGCGATACCTTCAACGCATACAGAATTAAAATATTTTAAAGAAAACGGGTATGAAATAAAAAAACGCTCGGAAGTTCTCGGTTTATTGACAAAGGATAATTTTACTATTGCGGTTGCCGGCACACATGGCAAAACAACAATATCATCAATGCTTGCTCACATATTTAAATCTTCGGGAATAAATATACTCGGATTTATAGGAGGTATAACACAAAACTATGACTCTAATTTTTTTAACTCCGAAAATTTCAAAGCAGTAATTGTGGAAGCAGATGAATACGACAGGTCTTTTCTACAGTTGCATCCTGATATTGCTGTGATATCTTCAATGGATGCTGACCATTTGGATATTTACGGAGACAAAAATTACATGCTCGAATCATATAATCTTTTTGCAAAACAAATAAAGAAAAACGGAAAACTCATTTATAAAAAATCGCTGCCTGTTGCAGGTAATACGGGCAATCCGAAATATCAATACTCTGCGTTTGCAGTTGCCGATTATTATGCTGAAAGAATTAAAAAAAACGGTGCTCATTATAAATTTTATTTTAATTCCGATGAATTAAAAAATGAAGAAATAAATTTACAAACGGATGCTTTTTATAATGTTGAAAATGCAGTTGCAGCAATTGCTGTTTGCCTTAATTTCGGTTTGAATATAGAACAAATAAAATCAGCACTTGCAAGTTATAAAGGTGTAAAACGACGATTCGAATATCAGGTTAAATCTGATAAGATAATATATATTGATGATTATGCTCATCATCCCGAAGAACTTAAAGCATGTATTAATTCAGTAAAAAAACTTTACCCTGGGAAAAAAATCACTGGAGTTTTTCAACCGCATCTTTATACAAGAACAAGGGACTTTGCCGATGAATTTGCAAGGAGTTTGGAATTACTCGATGAACTTATTTTGCTCGAGATATATCCGGCAAGAGAATTACCGATTGAAGGAGTTAGCTCGAAAATGTTGTTTAATAAGGTTAATATAAATAATAAATCATCGTGTTCAAAGGAACAATTGGTCGATATTCTGAAAAATAAAAAAACGGAAATTATTTTAACACTTGGCGCAGGGGATATCGACCAGTTGGTAATACCAATAAAAGAAATGTTGTTGGGAAAATATAAAATAAAAAATGTTTAAAAATTTTAATATAAAAAAAATTATTTTTATAGTAGCGTGGATTGCGCTTGTGAACGGATTGTTTGTAACACTCGGCTTTATCAAGAAGACACAGGATAATGTTTTATGCAAATCCGTTACTATTTCAATTGATACAACAAGCGAAATGCATTTTATAAATGATGAATTGGTAAAAGAAATGATAAATGATAAAAACGATTCACTAGTGGGAAAGCCAGTTTCACATATTGATATTTTCAAAATCGAAAAAATACTTCGTGAAAATCATTATATCGAAAATGCAGATGTTTACTCAACAATTTCAGGTGAAATAAAAATAAACATCAAGCAGCGAAAACCTTTAATAAGAATTGTGAATATTAAAAACGAAAATTATTATATAGATTCAAACGGAGTTGTAATGCCTGCTTCAAATATTTTTACTCCAAGAATAATAATTGCAAACGGCTTAATATGGGAACCGTATATTTCTTTCAGAAAAATTTTAATTTCCGGCAATGATTCATTGGATAATACTTCATTACTTTCACAATTGCTTATTCTGGCGAAATATATTTCCAAAAATGATTTTTGGAAAGCACAAATTGCACAGGTTTATATAAATTACGACAGGGAAATTGAACTTATACCACGTCTCGGAAATCATACTATTCTTTTTGGAGATATTACTGACATGGAAGAAAAATTTAACAATCTTATGGATGTTTATCAGAAAGGATTTAAAAATACAGGATGGGAAAAATATTCTACAATTAATTTAAAATATAAAAATCAAATAGTTTGTACTAAAAAATAATAAATTATGGAAGCATCAGAAATATTAGTTGGTTTGGATGTTGGCACAACAAAAATTGCAGCCATTGTCGGTCGTAAAAATGAATACGACAAAATTGAAATACTCGGAATCGGTCGTTCTGAATCGGTTGGTGTTACAAGAGGTGTTGTAACTCATATTGAAAAAACAGTTCAGTCAATCAGGGCAGCTGTTGATGAAGCAGAAAACAAATCGGGTGTCAATATTAATGTTGTTAATGTGGGTATTGCAGGACAACATATAAGAAGCATTCAGCAACGCGGAACTAGAATAAGAAGTAATGTTGAAGCTGAAATTAGTCAGGCAGATATAAATGCATTGGTTGACGATATGTATAAACTCGTGATGCAACCCGGTGAGGAAATTATTCACGTAATTCCGCAGGAATATATAGTGGACAATGAACCCGGAATAAAAGAACCAATCGGGATGTCTGGAGTTTGCATTGAAGGAAATTTTCATATTGTCATTGGTCAGGTTTCTGCCGCACAGAATATAGTTAAGTGCATCAGAAGAGCAGGACTTGAAGTCGAAAACATGACACTTGAATCAATTGCATCATCAGAAGCTGTTCTTGGTAAAGAAGAAAAAGAAGCGGGAGTAGTGCTGATAGATATTGGCGGAGGAACTACTGATATTGCCATTTTTCAGGAAGGAATAATACGCCATACAGCGGTAATACCTTTTGGCGGAAATGTTATTACTGAAGATATTAAAATGGGATGTTCAATAATAAGAGAACATGCGGAATTGCTGAAAATAAAATTTGGCTCGGCACTTGCCAGTGAAAATAAGGAAAACGAAATTGTTTCAATTCCCGGCATCAGAGGGCGAGAACACAAAGAAATCTCTTTGAAAAACCTTGCAAGTATTATACAAGCAAGGATGGAAGAGATTATTGAACAGGTATATTATGAAATTAAAAATTCGGGATTTGAAAGAAAACTTATTGCAGGTGCTGTTTTAACAGGAGGTGGCGCACAACTCAAACATCTTGTTCAGTTGTGTGAATACATAACAGGGCTTGATACACGTGTTGGTTATCCTAATGAGCATCTTGCAAACGCTACTTCCGAAGAGTGTACAAGTCCTTCTTACGCAACAGGAATTGGTTTGGTGATAAAAGGATTGGAAAAAGTTGAGAAAAAAACTCAGGTTGATAAAACAGTAACGCAGCCCGATAAATCAAGAGGTGGCTTTTTTGACAAGATTTTTGCAAAAGGAAAACAATTTTTTGAAGGCGACAACATAAACTAAAATTAAAAGTACTTCAAGTGCCTAAAGTACTTATTTCTGAAATTTTATGTTAATAAATTATTAATAACATTTTTTCTCATATTCAACATACAAATTTTATAATTAATACTTTTGATATATTAAAATTATTAAAAATATGATACAATTCGATTCACCAAAAGACCATTCATCAATCATCAAAGTTTTAGGTATTGGCGGCGGCGGTAGCAATGCTGTAACTCACATGTTTAATCAGGGAATCAAAGGTGTTGATTTCATAGTTTGCAATACTGATGCGCAAGCCCTCGAACACAGCCCTGTTTCGATGAAAATACAAATTGGTGAAAAACTTACCGAAGGGTTAGGTGCCGGTTCAAAGCCCGAAGTAGGGCGAGAAGCCGCAATCGAAAATATTGATAAAATAAAAGAGTTTCTTGGAAATAATACAAAAATGGTTTTTATAACTGCCGGAATGGGAGGCGGAACAGGCACAGGAGCAGCACCTATTATTGCAGCCACTGCTAAAGAAATGGGAATACTCACTGTAGGCATTGTTACATTACCTTTTATTTTCGAAGGTAAGAACAGGCGGGCTCAAGCAGAAGAAGGAATTAAGGAATTGAAAGACCATGTTGATACTCTCCTTGTAATTTGTAATGATAAACTCAGAGAAATATATGGAAATCTGAGTTTAAAAAATGCATTTGCTCACGCAGATGACGTGCTGTCAACCGCTTCAAAAGGTATTGCTGAAATTATTACAGGTGCCGGTTTGGTGAATGTTGATTTCAACGATGTTAATACAGTTATGAATAACGGAGGAACAGCCATAATGGGATATGCTACTGCAGAAGGCGAAAACAGAGCAATTGAAGTTGCCGAAAAAGCACTCGCCTGCCCTATTTTAAACGATAATAATATTCAGGGAGCAAGTCAGATATTGCTTTATATAAATTCAGGAACTTCAAAAGAAGTTACCATGGATGAAGTAGGAGAAATTTCCGAATATGTACAAAATGAAGCAGGCTCAACAGCAAATATAATTTTTGGTGTTGGCTATAACGAGGAACTTGGCGATAAATTAAGTTTAATTGTAATTGCTACAGGATTTAAATCAAGAAATTTTGGATTTACAACTCCGCAGAAATCCGAAAAAATTATTATCGAACTCGAAAAACCTATAAACAAAATAAAAGAAGAAGATTACACAAAGAAAACAAACGAGCCACTTATAATTAAAAAACTTGAAATAGAAGAGCCGCCGCGTCCGCAAATTGATGTTGCCGTTGCTGAAACTGAAATGCAAATTGCCGATGAAGTAAAAGATATAACAGAAAATAATATTATAAATACAGTTGATGAAAAAATCGCAAAAGAAGATTTTTTTAAATTAAAAATAAAAGAACCTGCTGACGATTCAACAACTTCAAATAAAAAATCGGACGACATAGCAAGATTTGCTGAAAAGCAAATGCAGACATCAAAGGACAGAATAGCCAGATTGAAAGAAATAAGTTATAATTTAAAAACACAATCCGGAAATATCACCGACCTTGAAAAGGAACCTGCCTACGAAAGAAAGAAAATAGAATTTGTTCCACTTGCACATTCTTCGGAATCGCAGGTTTCAAAATTCTCGCTTTCTGTTGATGATGAAAAAAAAGGCGAAATAAAATCTAATAATTCCTTTCTTCACGACAATGTTGACTAAAATAAATTGCGAAGTCGCTTTTTTAACTTTAGACCTTAAACTTTAAACTGATTTATGCTTGTTGATAAGGTAAATAACGACATCAAAACTGCAATGCTTGCAAGAGAAAGAGACAAGCTCGAAGCAATTCGAGCAATTAAAGCAGCATTGCTTCTTGCCCAAACTTCAGGTGAAGCGGTAACAGAAGAAACCGAATTGAAAATTTTGCAGAAACTTGTTAAGCAAAGAAAAGAATCAGCCGAAATTTATAGTTCTCAAAACCGGCAGGACCTGGCTGACAAAGAAATTTTCGAAGCGGAAATAATTGAAAAATATTTACCAAAACAACTTTCCGAAGAAGAACTTCAAAAAGTGATTGCAGAAATTATTTCTCAAAACCAAATTACTTCAATAAAAGAAATGGGAAAAGCAATCGGAATTGCAAACAAACAACTCGCCGGAAAAGCCGACGGAAAATCAATTGCGGAAATGGTGAAGAAACTGCTGGGATAAAATAGTTTCGAGTTTTTAGTTTTTAGTTCAAACTTTGCGGCTCCGCGTCTTTGCGAGAAATTTTTGAAATCAATCATTCAAGCTCAAAACGGCTAAGAAAGCTTTTTGCGGAACTTCAACACTTCCTATTTGGCGCATTCGTTTTTTTCCTGCTTTTTGTTTTTCGAGTAGTTTGCGTTTTCGTGTAATATCACCGCCATAACATTTTGCTGTAACATCTTTTCGCACTGCTTTAACGGTTTCGCGGGCAATAATTTTAGAGCCAATGCTTGCCTGTATGGCAACATCAAATTGCTGACGCGGTATCAACTGCCTTAGTTTTTCACACATTTTTCTTCCGAGCTGATATGAATGTTCTGCATGAATTAACGCCGAAAGAGCATCAACCGGTTCGGAGTTCAACAATATGTCGAGCTTCACTAATTTCGATTCTCTGTAGTCAAGCGTGTGATAATCGAAAGAAGCATAACCGCGTGAAATAGTTTTTAATTTATCATAAAAGTCGAAAACAATTTCACCAAGTGGCATTTCGAATGCTACTTCAACCCTGTCGGTAGTGAGGTAAACCTGATTTTTCAGTATGCCTCGTTTTTCGATACAAAGTGTCATTATTGCTCCGACATATTCCGATTTTGTAATCACCTGTGCCAGAATATATGGTTCTTCGATACGAGCAATCTTACTGGGGTCGGGCAAATCGGAAGGATTGTTAATTGCCAGAACTTCATTTTTTGTTGTATATGCTTTATAGGAAACGTTAGGAACAGTTGTGATAACTGTCATTTCGGATTCGCGTAAAAGTCGCTCCTGAACTATTTCAAGATGCAACATTCCCAGAAAACCGCATCTGAAGCCAAATCCCAAGGCAGCGGAAGTTTCGGGCTCAAAAACAAGTGAAGCATCATTCAGTTGTAATTTCTCCATTGCCGTTCTTAACTCTTCGAAATCTTCGGTTTCAACAGGATATATTCCTGCAAACACCATCGGCTTTACGTTTTCAAATCCGTGAATTCCTTCGGCATGATTATTAACATGAGTAATTGTATCGCCGACTTTTACTTCTTTTGCTTCTTTAATTCCGGAAATAATATAACCTACATCGCCTGCTTTTATTGAATCTTTCGGTTCTTTTAACATGCGTAATATTCCTACTTCATCGGCAGTATATTCTTTATTTGTATTTACAAATTTTACTTTATCGCCTTTGCAAATTGTTCCGTTGAAAACACGGTAATAGGCAATAATTCCCCTGTATGAATTGAATACCGAATCGAAAATCAGTGCCTGTAAAGGAGCATCAGCGTTACCTTTTGGATGAGATATTTTTTTTATTATTGCTTCAAGAATTTTTTCAATACCGATTCCTGTTTTTCCGCTTGCTTCAATAATGTCTTCTCTTTTGCATCCTACTAAATCTACAATCTGGTCTTTCACTTCTTCGGGGTTTGCACTTTCAAGGTCAATTTTATTCACAATCGGAATTATTTCGAGATTATGATTTAATGCAAGATAAAGATTAGAAATTGTTTGTGCTTCTATTCCCTGCGATGCGTCAACAACAAGCAATGCTCCTTCGCATGCAGCAATTGAACGTGATACTTCATACGAAAAATCAACATGTCCGGGTGTATCAATTAAGTTTAATTGATATTTTTCTCCTTCAAATTCATAGTCCATCTGAATAGCGTGACTTTTAATTGTGATACCGCGTTCGCGTTCTAAATCCATATCGTCAAGCACTTGTTCCTGCAAATCGCGTGAGGAAATAGTTTTTGTAAATTCGAGCAATCTGTCTGCAAGTGTGCTTTTGCCATGGTCAATATGAGCTATGATGCAAAAATTCCTGATGTTTTTCATGACTGCAACAGTA
>JBAZBZ010000008.1:105568-120344 GCA_041671145.1 Bacteroidales bacterium
GAAAAAAAAGTTTAAAGTTTAAGGTTTAAAATTTAAAGTTTCGGGAATTGTAATTAACCCTCGATATTATTGATAGTATAATTACATTGTATTAAAAATAACAATTATTTTTACTATGAATAATTATTTTTTCATTTTTCAGCTAAGCAAGAAATAATAAAACTTTTTAACAACTTTTAAACACTTAGGATAAGTTTTTTAAAATAATTTTCCTTCAATAAATAAAACGTAATTTTTTAAAAATGGGAAAATCATTGCTGATAAAGAGAAAAATAATAATTGATTTTTTTTTAATAAATAATTGATTTTAAAAACAAATAAAAAAAGTATTTTGATAAATATATGAATAAAGTTGAAAAGTTAAAATTTGTGTTTTTTTAGTATATTTGTGTGTTTTCAACTAATCAATAATAAAAATTTTATAACAAACGTAAAATTATAAACAATGAAACTAAAAATCATATCGCTTTTAATAATTGCTTTTTCTGTTATTAAATATTCGTCGGCACAAGCACCAGTGGCTAATTTTACTGCGAACGACACCGATGGTTGCGGTTTGCTGGTTGTACATTTTACCGATTTGTCAACAAATGTACCTACTTCATGGGACTGGGATTTTGGTGATGGCACGGCTCATGCGTTTATTAAAAATCCTACGCACGCTTATTTCAGTTCGGGAATATATACTGTAAGATTGATTGCTACTAATGTTTCGGGAAGTAATACAAAAACAAAAACAAATTATATTATCGTACACAAACCGCCAACAGTGGACTTTTCGGCAAATATTTTTTCGGGCTGTTCTCCGTTAACTGTGAATTTTACAAATTTATCCATACAAGGCGATACAACGATAACAACTGTGCAATGGGATTTTGGCGATGGCAATAGTTCAAATCAACAAAATCCTACTCATATTTATAGTAACGCCGGTACATTTAATGTTACGTTAACTGTTATTGATGCAAATGGTTGTGTTAAAACTTTGGTGAAATCGAATTACATAACAGCAAGTGTCAGACCAACTGCTTCTTTTACAAATTCACAGCCGTTATCATGCACTGCTCCTTTGTCGGTTACTTTTACAAATACTTCATCAGGGGGAGTTCCTCCTTATACATATTTTTGGGATTTTGGTGATGGAACAACTTCAAATGCTATCAATCCTATACACAATTATACAACTTCAGGCAATTTCACTGTACGCTTAATAGTAAGTCCTGCAAACGGATGCTTTGATACAATAACCAAAGTAGATTTAATAAAGATAAATACATTTACTGCCGATTTTTCTGCTAATAAATTAATAGGATGCAGCCCATTAACAGTTGGGTTTTCCGATATTTCAACAGGTGCAACTTCATGGACGTGGAATTTTGGTGATGGCAATAGTTCCACCATACATAATCCAACTCACCAATATACTCCTACCGGCTCTTATACGGTTACTTTCATTGCTATAAACTCTGTCGGGTGCAGAGATACTATGATAAAAATAAATTATATTGTTGTAAATAACGGACCTGTTGTAGATTTTTCAACAAATGACACGACAGCTTGCAATGCTCCGTTTGTTGTTAATTTTACCGACAATACTCCGGGTGCAACTAATTGGGTGTGGAACTTTGGTGATGGTGGTTCTGCCAATACAGTTAATCCTTCCCATACTTATTTAACAACCGGTAGTTTTAACGTTTCACTTACAGTAACTGATGTAAACGGATGTTCAGCAACTTTAACAAAAAACAACTATATTAAAATTTCCTCTCCAATAGTTGATTTTATGTCCGATACAATTAGTGGTTGTATTCCATTACCTATTAATTTTGTAGATTCAAGTAAATCCATTAGCTTAATAACGAGCTGGCAGTGGGATTTTGGTGATAGTTCGCCAATTGGAACAACCAACCCGATAACTACTACTTATACTGTTACCGGAACATTTAACGTTACGCTCACAGTAACCGACAGCAGAGGATGCACTTCTTCCTTAACAAAAACGGCATATATCAGAACAGGAACGCTTCCGGTTGCTGATTTTATTGCATCACCTTTAACAAATTGCCGTCCCGACACAGTTAGATTTACTGATTTATCAACTCCTGCAGGCAATATAAACAGTTGGAATTGGAGTTTCGGTGATGGCGGAATTTCTAATGATACAAATCCCAGATATGTTTATGGTGATACAGGTACATTCACTGTTCGCCTAACTGTTAGCTTCAACGGATGTTCTGATACTACAAGTAAAATAAATTATATTCACATATTGGTACCTAAAGCTGAGTTCGTTGTTGTCAACGTATGCGATTCACCTTATGTTGCAAAATTCATCAACATCTCAGATGGCGCTGATACTTGCACTTGGAAATTCGGTGATGCAACTCCCGATTCTATTACCCCAGGAAATGCCTTTCCTTACGATACTATAAAACATAAATTTGCCGGTACCGGAAGTTATATAGTCCGGCTTTATGTAAAAAATAATACAACGGGTTGTATTGATTCCACCACACAAACAGTTCAGGTTGCCACAATATCTGCGAATTTTTTAGTTACTACGCCATCAAGTTGTCAATATGATAGTATAACTTTTACGGACAATTCAACTACTCCCGTGGCTTTTCCTATAACAAAAAGATATTGGTATTGGGGCGACGGCTCTCCAAGAGATAATGATACTATTAACGCTATTGTTGCTCATCCTTATGCTTCATCAGGTACATATACTGTTACCTATGTTGCAATAAATGCTGGTTGTAGAGATACTCTTATAAAATCAATACCTATTATTATTCGCGATTTGCCTACTCCTATGTTTACTGCTGATACATTAACAGGATGTACTCCTTTTACTGTGAAATTTACGGATGCATCAACGGCAGTACCTCCTGCAACCGATTCATTGTGGATATGGAATTTTGGCGATGGTACAATAGATACAAATAATGTTGGTGGACTTACTACGCATGTTTATTACACGAGAGGAACATATACGGTATCTTTGAAAATTATTGATTCGTTCGGATGCGACAGCACAGTGACTATACCAAACTATATTATCCCAACTCATCCTTATACCGGATTTACTGTTAATCCAACAACATGCAGTGGAAGCGCAGTAAGTTTCACAAACACATCAACCGGTACTGGTCTTAATTATACATGGAATTTTGGTGATGGAATATCATCTTCCACAACGGTATCGCCTATTACACATGTTTATTCGCCAACTATTACAACAACATATAGTGTTTCACTTACGGCTGTTGATATAAATGGATGTGACAGTTTATTTGTGGATACAATTACCATTTCAAAACCTGTTGCGAATTTTGGAGCCGACAGCTTAATTGCCGGATGTCCACCATTTCAGGTTAATTTTTTAGATTCATCATCAGCCGATGTAACTTCATGGTCGTGGAACTTTGGTGATGGCAGTCCTGCTACTACAATAAAAAATCCACTGCATACATTTGTAAATTCCGGTTCATATACCGTCAGATTGATTGTTACCAATGCCGATGGATGTAAAGATACACTCACAAGACCAAATTACGTATTTGTTGACGGTCCGACCGGTACATTCACCTTTACTCCTACAAGCGGTTGCGCTCCTTTTACTGTAACATTTACAGCAACTGCTTCAAATACCGATATGTATGAATGGGTTTTTGGAGATGGGAACACTTCCGTAGGTCCTGGCAATGTTGTTACACATGACTACACAATAGGAAACACTTATACTCCTGTTCTGGTTCTTTATGATTACACAACTATTTCGGGTGATACCTGCATATTAAATGTTGTTTCACCACAAACGTTATTAGTTAAAAATGCCAATGTTGATTTTTCTGCAGATAAAGTTTTTTCATGTCATGATACAACAATACAGTTTGCCGATTTGACTACTGCATTTCCCGGCGTTACTTCGTGGCAATGGTATTTTGGCGATGGTGATTCAAGTCACTTTCAGCATCCATCGCATTATTATGGTACAATTGGAACTTATACGGTAACTTTAACGGTTAATGTAAATGGCTGTTTATATACTTCCACAAAGCCAAGTTATATAGTCATTTCAAGTACTCCTGATGCTAAATTTTATTTAAACCCTAATTATGTTATAGTAAATGATAATATTGCATTTATTGACTCGACTTTGGGTATAGTTAATATCTGGAATTGGGATTTCGGCGATGGAACAACATCAAGTCTGCAAAACCCTTTTCATGCATTTCAAACATCGGGAACGTATAAAGTAAAACTCACTGTTTCTACTAACGATGGTTGCTTCGATACATATTCAAAAGATGTTATTGTTGACCTTGAAATTCCCAATGCTTTCACTCCCGATGGTGATGGAATTAATGATGTTTTCCTGAAATACCAGCCGCTGATTATAGTCAATCGCTGGGGACAAACATTGTACGAAGGAGTTGATGGGTGGGACGGAACTTATAACGGAAAAGAAGTTTTACCGGGAACATATTTTTACATTTTAACTTTAAAAGATGCTGAAAATAATTCAAGAAAAGTTTATGGTTCGGTTACATTAATCAGAAAAAAATAAATTATGAGAAAAACAAAATTAATTTTATTATTCGCTTTAGTGGTTTTTTATCTGGACTTACCTGTATTGTTTGCCCAAAAACAGCTTAAAAAAGCAGATATTGAATTTCAGAAAAAAAATTATTTTACTTGCATTCCAATATACAAGCTGGCTTTAAAAAAACAAAAAGACAGTTCTGTTATAGGGCTTATATATTTTAAAATTGCCGAAAGTTACAGATTTGGCAATCATTTCTCTGAAGCTCAGAACTGGTATTCAAAAGCAATTAAAAGCGGATATTCCAATCCGGCAGCTTATTATAATTATGCCGATATGCTTTTAATCAATTGCAACTATGATGAAGCAAAAATATATTTCGACAAATATCTTGAATCTCAACCGAATGACGAAAAAGCACTATTAAAGCTGAAATCCGTTGATTTTGTCAAAGGTAATAAAGAAGAAACACCGATATATGAAATTAAAAATGAACAGGAATTGAATTCAAAATTCAGCGAATACAGTCCTACTGTTTTTAAAGATAAAATTATTTTTGCATCTTCCCGATTTGAAGGTGGCGACAGCAGTCAAAAATATTATTATTCATATACAGGTCAGGGTTTTTCTGATTTTTATGAATCAAAGTATGATGCGAATACATCAACATGGCAGAAACCCGTGAAACTAAAGGGTGGTATAAATTCGAAATACAATGACGGCACGATGTTTTATGATGAAAAAAATAATGTTGCTTATTTTATGCAGTGCAACGGTTATAATGGAAAAGAAATAAACTGTAATATTTTTTGTTCTTCGGTTGATGAAAAAAATAATACTTGGTCTGAGCCAAAAATTCTTGAATATAACAATAAGCAATACAGCATAGGTCATCCTGCTTTTACATCGGACATGAAAAAAATGTTTTTTGTTTCCGATATGCCCGGAAGCATTGGCAATAAAGATATATGGATGCTGATGAAAAATGATGACGGCAAATGGAGCAGCGAACCTGTTAATTTGGGAAAAGAAATAAATACCGAAGCAAATGAAATGTTTCCTTATATTCTCGGCGATTCATTGTTGTATTTTGCTTCCGATGGAAATATTGGTTATGGCGGACTTGATATTTATTATTCAAAGATTAAGAATAATAATTTTTCAAAACCTGTTAATATAGGTGCTCCCTTCAATTCGTGTTCTGATGATTTCGGGATTGTTTTTCTTGGAAATGATTCCGGCTTGTTTTGTTCAAACAGAACAGGCGGCATCGGCGACGATGATATTTATTCTTTTAAATTACTTCCTGTTAATATTACTGCTTCCGGTTTGATTACCGATAAAGAAACAAAACAAATAATACCTAATGCAATTATAATTTTGAAAGGAACTAATGGTATTGTGGATTCAACATTAAGCGATTCAACAGGGCATTATAAATTTTTAAATCTGACTCCAAACGTAAGTTATTCAATTGATGTTACAGCAAAAAAATTCGGCTACCTTTCCGAAACTAAAACAGTTGCCATTCCTAAAGAAAAAAACAGCAAGAATTTTTGCAAAGCAATAGGTTGTGATTTGGATTTTGAATTAACAAAAATTGTTGAAGAAAAGGAAATCACCATTCCCGAAATTTATTACGATTTTGATAAATGGGATTTAAGAGACACTTCAAAAAAGTCGCTTAACAAAATTGTTAAAATGCTAAATGAAAATCCGAAAATAAATATCAGAATAAATTCGCACACAGATGACCGCGGTTCGGAAGAATATAATTATGTATTATCAGATAACAGAGCTCAATCTGTGGTGAATTATTTAATTGAAAAGGGAATCAATCCTGTACGTCTCACTTCAAAGGGCTGGGGAAAATCAAAGCTTTTGATACAAAATGCTAAAACAGAAGAAGAACATCAGCTGAACAGAAGAACTACCTTTAACATTATAAATGCTTCTGAAGTAAGTTCAGTATATCATCAGGTTCAGTTACAGAAAATAGAAGACAGAATAAGAGTAAAGCAGGAAATTGCTTCATCAAACGAAAATAAAGTGAGCAATAATTACAGTAAAATAAACATAACTGAAACTCATATTTTAAGCGAAAGAAGAAGCGACCAGATTGAATTCCGGGTTCAGTTTGCTGCATCATTCAACGTTCCCCTTGATAAAAGCGGTTATAAACAAATCGAAGCTGAAATTACCGACTACAAAATTGAGTATACACATCAAAGCGATGGTTATTACAGATATACTGTTGGCTCATTTACCGACCTTAGCGAAGCAAAACAATTACTCAAAATAGTTAAGAAAATAGGTTATGATAAGGCATTTATTACTGCCTATAAAGGAAACGATAAAATAAGTGTGAATGAAGCAAAGCAGTTATTAAAAGTAAAATAATAAAAAGCTATGAATAAAAAAAGTCGTAAGAATTTAGTCGTAAGTAGTAAGAAAAAAACAAAAAGCAGAAAATAAAAACAAAAAAAATATTTCTTATTTTTTTAATAATTTAGCAATTAAACAATAAAGCATTAAGTCAAACAACTAACAGCCGACAACTAAATTCACATAAATGAAAACAAAAAAAATATTTGCATTAATAATTTTGGGAACACTTCTGCAATTGGGTGTTTTCGCGCAAAACGATGTTCAAATCAGCAATTTTATGTTTTGCGGACAAACCTATAATCCTGCATTTGCAGGTTATACAAAAAATATTAATGCAACAATATTAGCCCGTCAGCAGTGGACAGGGTTCAAACAAGCACCTTCCACGCAATTATTAAATTTTGCACTTCCGACAAATAATATCGGAAATTTCGGATTGTCGGTAATTAATGATAAGCTCGGCTTCGAAAAATCAATAAGCATGAGAGTTGCTTATGCATATCCGTTCAGCTTATCTGAAAATTCTTACATTTCTGCCGGAGTATGTGCGGGATTCATAAATCGTTCTATCGAAGGAACATCACTTCATTACGAAGATAAAAACACTTTCGACCCGTCAGGAATATACAACAATACCAGCGAATTTCTTCCTACAATTGATATGGGTATTTTATATTATGACAAGAAATTAACTCTGGGTGCTTCCTCCACACATTTAACGAAGTCGGCTCCAAAAGCTACGTTCTACGATGCTTCGCGGCATTATTATATTTTCGGAAGTTATAAAATTCCTTTTAATGAAACTATGATTCTTGTTCCTTCGGTTTATTTTAAAAACAGTAAATTTATTTCACAGTTCGAGGCAAATGCAAATCTTATGTTCGGCGATAAATTGTGGACGGGCTTATCGTATCGCTGGAAAGAATCTATAGTGGGTTTATTCGGAATAAAAATCATAAAATCATTTAAAGTAGGTTATTCTTATGATTTTAATATAGGTGATGTAAAACCTTACAGCTACGGCTCACACGAAATATTTTTAAACTATTCGCCCGAAAAATCTGAAAAATCAATTTACTACAAAACACCGAGGTTGTTTAATTAGAGTTTGTCCACTTGCTGTTGCTTCGCATTTGTTTGTGTATTCATTACTATCAAACAAGCTTAGCAGCACTCTTGCTTTATACACTGCATTGCCATATTCGAGCGGGCATTGCTTGGCAAGCTCTGTTAAATCATTTAATTCCTGTTTATTCAGCGTCCAGTTGTTCTGTCTGCAGCTTATAAGTATAGCAAAATAATCCCAACGCACAAATTGATTTTCTTCGTTTACCCCTAATCCGTAGGCTGACCGGATGCGAAGAAAATTAATTTTCTGCTACTTTTTAAAATTATAAAAAAATCAACACTATTCAGAAGACCTCTGAAAATTCGCCTCCCTTTAGGGTCAGGGGTAAAGCGAATTTTCAGTCAATGTGCTTTTCAGGATTTGGGGCAAATTGATTTTTTTATAATTTTACCTAATAATAGTTACCGCCCCGTGCATCTCCCACTCCTTCCCATCTTTTCCCGTTGCTGAAATAATGTAGTAGTATGTTCCATCAAGAATAACATATCCCGAATTTGTTCTTGCATCCCATGTAAAATTTATATTCTTAGATTCGAACATTTTTACTCCCCAGCGGTTAAATATTTTTACGCTGAAACTCTCAAACTCTCCTGTGTAATTTACTCTGAAAACATCATTTATATTATCTTCATTTGGGGTTACTACGTTGGGGACTTCGAGGTTTGTTTTACATTCTTTTACTTTTATTTCTGTTTGCAGTGTTTGCGAATAACTGCAACTATCCGTTACAGTAACCCTGTAAACAGTATTTGCAACAGGGCTTACTGTTATACTCTCTGCGCTCTGCCCTCCGCTCCAAGCATAGTTTACCCCGCCACTTGCAGTAAGTACCGCACTTTCCCCATTACATAAATTGCTTTTAAAACTGAAAACTGAAAACTGAGAACTGAAAACTGCCACACTTGCACTCGCCGTTCCGCTGCACCCAGCCGAATCCGTTCCCGTAACAGTATAAGTTGTATTAACATTCGGACTCACAACTACCGTACTCCCTGCTCCAAGCCCTCCGCTCCACGTATAACTCACCCCTCCGTTTGCTGTTAATGTTACACTCTCACCATTGCAAATAGCACTTTTACTACTGCCAACTGCCAACTGCCAACCAACAACTGAAATCACAACACTATCCCTGCTTGTACACCCGCAAATTGTATCCGTTGCAGTTACAAAATAAGTTGTATTTGCTGTTGGCGACACTGTTATACTCCCTGCACTCTGCCCTCCGCTCCACGCATATAAACCTCCTCCGCTTGCTGTAAGCACCGCGCTCTCCCCTCTGCATATTGTTTTGTTTTGCCCTGCCTCTGCTTCGGCTATCTCTATTACTGATACATCATCTATGTAGTAATATGAGTATTTGTATGTTTGTGTTTCCCAATTTACCTGTAAGATATCTATTGTATCACCTGCAAAATTACCTATTGTTAAATATTCCTCTCCACCCTGTGCGGTATAAATCCCTTTTATGAGCACCCAGTTTACCGTATCTGTTATTATATTTGCTTTAGGGTTTACAATCTGTGGAATATAAGGAAAGTTTTTACAAGCCGAATTGCTTGTAATTGTTGTATCCGATACTTTTGTGCTTGATAAATATATTCCTATATCATCAGATGCCCACGCTGAGCTATCTGATAAACTCACATAAAAACTCACACAATATTTTTTATTTGCTTCTAACTTACTTTGTAATTTCCCTTGCAAATATTCTCTTGCGTAGTTAGGAGTAATACATGGATTTTGTGATTGTGGGGGGGGCCAATACAAACATATTCCTGCATAAGAGCTATCTGTTCTTGGTTTTTGATATCCAACCCAATTTTTTGGGGATTTATAATAAGGATTAGGAGCACAATTTTTAAATAAATCAGGTGAACCCAAAGTAGGTGCTCTCCATGGGGGAGAACTTGAATAACTTAGAAATATTCCAGTATTACAAAACGCATCGCTTACTTCGAAACTATAATTAATAACTAAATTAGTTTGAGCAATAGCAATAAAAGAAGAAAGAAAGAATATTGCTGAAAGAAAGTAATTTTTCATTTGCCCTCCAAACCTCCCTGAAGGGAGGATTTTACAAAGGTAAAAAAAACGACAAGAATAATCAATAACTCTTGTCGTTTTTTATTATTACAGATTATCCCTTTTTATTTTATAATTGATAATTTGTCGGTACTTACAATGTTATTATCAATTATTATTTTATAGAAATAAAGCCCTGTGCTTAGTTTGTCTAATTTTACTTTCGCTATGTTGCTATTGCTTGCTAAACTTTGTTGAAGAACTTTATTTCCCATTATATCAAAAAATTCCATGCTTGCTTTTTGTCCTTCATTAAGTTTATATTCAATAAACATCTCGCTTTTTGCAGGGTTAGGATAAACTTTTATTTCACCATTATTATCTGTTGAGTAAATTTTGGTGCTTTCTTCTTTATTATTATCGCTATCGTTATTATCTGCTCCTCTGCTTTTGCTTGCTGTTGCCTCGCATTTATTTGTATATTCATTGTCATCGAACAAGCTTAGCAGCACTCTTGCTTTATACACTGCACTGCCATACTCGAGTGGACATTGCTTGGCAAGCTCTGTTAAATCATTTAATTCCTGTTTATTCAGCGTCCAGTTGTTCTGTCTGCAACTTATAAGTATAGCAAAATAATCCTGTAGCCCTTTTTCCGGTTTTACACTTGCTTTTATACCAGCGTTAATGCTCTGTGCTGTTGCCAAGTCATTGTTTCCAATTGCTGTTTCCACCTGTTGCAATAAGCCGAAGTTTTCGTTATCCCATTTTGCTTTAAGCTCTTTAAGCCCTTTATCTTTCAGCGAGTCCTTATTTGTTACCATATATTTATAAACTCCTTCTTTAGCAAGCCATTTGCTTTCGGCATCGTAATCAGCAAAATTTATTCTGTCAGCAGCTATTATGTTCATTAAAATTACATCGCCATCGGTTGGTGCGGTTTGTATCTTTGACATTACTAAAGTTTGTCCGCCACCGCCATTAGTGCATGAATATCTCGAACCGCCTGAAGTTAAGGAAGGTTGAATTGGTAAAAAACCACCACTTACAGGCAATGTACCTTTATACCAAAAAGGAGATGAAAGGAACCCATTACAATTAAGCGTAAACAAATCATTAATAGTATTTCCACCCCAAACATTATCAGTAGGTGCACCGGACAAACCCTGCTCTCCAACTATACCATTATTCAAATAAAATCCATAGTTATTGTTTTGAATAGTATTCATTTCGAGGTGGCTTGCGGCACCTGTTGTTCCGGTAAACTGAACCCCCTGATTGAAACTTCTTATGTCGTTGCATGTTATTACAGAACCATAGCATAAGCTGAGGTTTACCCCTTTAGCAAATTTAAAAATATCGCCGATAATTTTGTTTTCTCTTATTACAATATTTTCGCAGGCGGAAGCATTTATTCCGGTATTTGTTGTCTGGTAAGATTCTCGTATTGTGTTACTGTCAACTACAAATTCTTTTGTATTACTTATTTCAACCCCGTTTTTGAGGTAATATATTTCGTTGTTGATTATGTAACTTTGATAACCCGGTGCAGCGGCTGTGGTTTGATATACTTTAATTCCATAGTCCCTGCTTGCTGTTGTGGTATTGATAATAGTATTATTGTCTATTTGCACACCAGTATTATCATACGAAAGTATTCCTCTTCTGCATCCTGTAATAGTGTTTTTTAATGCCAAATCATCAGATTTACCACCTACTTTTAACATAGTCATAAAATTAACAGGGTTGTTTTTTACTGAATATATTGCCACACCTTTATTTGCCGGAGTAGAACTTTGTAAATTAAAGTTTGTAAATGTATTGTTGTAAATATAAACTCCCGATGACTTTATATATATTCCTACATCAATACCATTGTAGCCGTTACCGTTAAATGTGTTAAGATAGCTTGCATTTGTTTCGTCACCGATTTTCAGGTATTTCACATTGTTTACTTCTATTGCTCTCAGCGAATGCGTTGCGCCGGCAACAGGAGGCAGCATCGGTTTTAAATTTGCCGTACAACTGAATGTGCTTGCTTTTACGGTGCTCAGGTTTGAGCCGGCATCGTAAGCGTTTACAACAATGCTTTTGTAATTTTTATTGAATGTTGTATTGGCTATTGTATAAATACCTCCGTTGTTCGATACTACTGCATTTTTAGCATCAGTAACAGTACAATAATTACCAGTAAAAACAGCATTAGTCCCAACATAAATACCATCCCACATATAGCAGCAATTTGCAAAAAAGGTTGTATTAGTAGCGGTAAGCGTATTGTTTGCAGGTATATCTATTTTTGCATTTGGCCCCATGGTAATAAAACAATTATCAAATGTAAATGTTGTGTTCACATCAAATGTTCCATTAATTATAATACATCTTTCAGATATTGTTGAGCTACCGTAAGTCGATGCATTTGTATTGTTTAAATATAAAATCTCGCCACAAATATCATTAGTGCAACAAGGAAACACATAAAGAGTGTCTTTGTCGAAACATGAATTAACTGTTGTTACAATAATTCGTGCATAATTGCAGTCAGTTAAATTTGCTGTGTTCCATGTTATTGTTGCTACGGAATTGTTAGCACTATAGTTTATACTGGTATAAATATTAGGAACATAGCCACCGCTTTGGTTCCAGCCGGTAACATCCCACATATAAGTTGTACCGGCTTGGTTTGGTACCGTGTATGTTATTATATTGGTATCGCAAATGTTGTTTACTCCGGTTATTAGGGGTTTTTGACTTACTGTAACAACCCCGCTGGCTGTGCCTGTACAACCAATATAATTTGTTCCCGTTACATAATAAGTAGTGGTTATAACAGGGCAAGTATTTATAATGTTACCTGTTCCTAATCCATTGCTCCAAGTATATGTGTTTGCTCCGTTCGCTGTGAGAAAAGCACATTGACCTTTGCAAATAGAAGCATTGGTTACTGTTATTGTTGGACTTGGATTTACTGTTACTGTTGCGCTTGCTGTAACAAAGCATCCGTTTCCGTTTGTTCCGGTTACATAATATGTTGTTGTTGAAGAAGGAGCTATATTTAATGGATTACCAATATATCCCGTACTCCATGTATATCCTCCTACGCCGCTTGCCGTCAGCGTTGCATTGCTGCCATTGCATATTGCTGCATTATTAATAGTTATTGTCGGTTTTGGGGCAACAGTAACTGCTGCGTTAGCTTGGCTTGTACATCCGCCATCAACTCCTGTTACTGTATATATTGTAAATATTGTCGGACAAACATTAACAGCAGTTGTAGTTGCACCTGTATTCCATGTATAGTTCGCTCCGCCGCTTGCTGTTAAAGTGGCACAATCGCCATTACAGATTGTTGCATCATTTGCCGATATTACCCCGTTAACTGTTACTGTTGCATTAACAATATTTGCACATCCATTTATATCATGCCCCCAAAAACTATATATTGTTGTTGTTGTTGGACACACATTCATTGTATTGCTTGACATATCTGTCCAACAACCCGAACCACAAGAATTAGCATAAGTTGTTCCGCCACTTAATATTAAATCAACACACCACCCTTTGCATATTGTAGGATTGTTAACAGTTATTGTTGGTAATGGATTTACGGTAACTACAACCGTTGCCGTGCTAATACAAGTGGCTGTTCCTGTTCCGCCAATTCCGGTTACCGTGTATGTTGTTGTAATTGTAGGATAAACAACAATAGGGTTATTGGTGCTTCCGGTACTCCACGTATATGTATTTGCTCCGCTTGCAGTTAGGGTTGCAGCACCACCTCTGCAAATTGTTCTATTCTCAACGCTTACACCTGTATAAACTGTTGCCACTGCTGTTAATGTGCATCCTATGGGTGTTATTCCCGTTACTGTATAAGATGTTGTAGTTGTTGGGCAAACACTAATAGGATTATTTGTGCTGCCTGTACTCCATGTATAACTTGTTCCACCGCTTGCAGTCAAATCAGTACATGTACCATTGCATAAAGCCACACTGTTAACTGTAATATTTTCTACTTGTACTACAGCTTGTGCAGTATTAGAGCATCCTTCGGATAGTTTTCCTACAACAGTCCATGTTGTCGTTACTTGTGGTACACATCCAACGTGCATTCCATCGCCAAGATCAAAAAAACCAGAAGGTGCTGGGGTTGCACTATATGATAGTTGTCCGTCCCCTGTGTAAGTTGCCCATGACCAATCTCCATAGCAAATTGTTGGGTGGTCTACAGTTATATTAACTGTTGGAGCAGCAACAATTTCCACAACAGCCATAGCTGTACTTGTAGCTCCGGCAAGCGATGTTCCGGTTACAGTATATGTTGTTGTTACAGACGGACTAACACTAATAACAGATGTAGTTTCACCCGTACTCCATGTATAAGTATTGGCATCTGAAGCTGTTAAAGTTGCGTTTGGTGAAGCTTCACATCTTATTATATGGCTCACTGTGGCACCGTTAATTTTTACAGCACAACCTAATGATGGAACATTTACGGCATCCCATGCTTCTATTACTTGTTGAACCTGTATAGAAAGAGCACCATAGAGAGCTATTGCTTCTTCTATAGTTTGTCTTATACTGAAATAGGTTGACCATTTTTCGTTAAATATATTTTACAAAATTAGCACTAAATTCCGAAACATTGATAACTTATTAAAAAACCTTTGAGCGTTTTTTAAAAGTTG